>JBEANU010000066.1:0-5006 GCA_041165265.1 Bacteroidota bacterium
GTCTTCATAAAATTCGCCAGCCACTAAAAGCTTAATATTTTGCTTTTTTAGGTCTTCATTTTTCATGGCTTCCAAAATCCAATCTAAGCCTTTATATTTTCTGATAAATCCAAAAAACAAAATTATTTTTTCATCATCAGCAATATTCAATTTGGCTCTGGCTGCTTGTTTTGAAATGATTTCACCAAAATTATCATAAATAGGATGCGGAATAAAATCGCATTTAGCTTGTGGTAAAAACGAATGCAAATCTTTTTTTACCGATGCACTCATGGCAATAAATCCATCAACAGGTTTTAAAAAATATTGAGTGAATTGTTTGTCGCCAATTCTATGTTCATGAGGTATTACATTATCTAAAATTGAAATTACTTTGGTAGTTTTATTTCGTTTTACTAATCGTAAAATTGTTCCGAAACATGGTCCCATAAATGGCAACCAAAATTTTACAATTAAAATATCAGGTTTTTGGTTGGCTATTTCTAATCCTACTTTTATCCAATTAAATGGATTAATAGAATTTACTTTTATTTTAATATTCAAATCTTTGGGCGCAGCTTCATCGGTATATTGCGATGTGCCAGGAAATAAAAACGATGGATATTGCAATGAAAAAGTATAAACGATTACTTCATTTTGTTCATCTTGAAATTGCTTGGCTAAGCGTTCGTTAAATGCAGCTAAGCCGCCACGAAGTGGGTGTGCAGAGCCGAGGATAACTATTTTATTGTGTGGCATTTTTTATAGAAGTATTCAGTGATTAGTTTTTAGTATTCAGTAAAAAATCATTTAAATTTATCTGGATGATTTATCATATAGTTAATCAATTTACCAACTTCATTATTTTTTGTGGTTAATTTTTGATGTAATTCATTATTTATATAATTACATCTTTCAGCAAAATCAATCCAAACTAATGTTTCCGCATTTTCCATATCAGCATCTGTGAGTTTTGAAATAAAATGTGCTGGGTAAATTCTTTTCCTATAAGCTTCTGCTATACAAGCACATACTGACCTTGATGAACGCCTAACTTGGTCGGTTAATGAATAGGTTTCTTCTTTCGGAAAAGTTTTAGAAATGGTAAATAATTCAGATGCTAATTCAAATCCTTTTTGATAGGCTAATAAAGTTTTAAAATTGCTCATAGATGAATTTACTGATGACTAAAAACTTAATACTGTAGACTATTTAAACTATCCGTTTTTCAACCAAATAATGATTTCGTTCTGTTGAATTTCTTGTAACTAATTCGCCAACAAAACCTGCTAAAAATAATTGTGTACCAATTACCATCATCACTAAACCAATATAAAAAATGGGTCTATCAGTCATTTGATATTCATTAAAAGCAAATTTTGCAATGCCTAAATAAACTGAAATCATACTACCCAATATAAATGCTAAAACACCTAACAATCCGAATAAATGCATGGGGCGTTTTCCAAATTTACCAATGAACATAATGGTCATTAAATCTAAAAAACCATTAATGAATCTATCCCAACCAAATTTTGAAACACCATATTTTCTGGCTCGATGTTGAACCACTTTTTCGCCAATTTTTCTGAAGCCTGCCCATTTAGCCAATACAGGAATATAGCGATGCATTTCGCCGTACACCTCAATAGATTTAACCACATTGCGGCGATAAGCTTTTAGGCCACAATTAAAATCGTGAAGCATAATGCCACTCATTCTTCTAGCTACTGAATTAAAAAATTTTGATGGTAAATTTTTAGTAAATGCATTATCAAATCGCTTTTGTTTCCAACCACTTACCAAATCAAATTTTTGTTCCATTATCATTTTATATAACTCTGGAATTTCATCTGGCGAATCTTGTAAATCAGCATCCATCGTTATTACAACATCACCTTTGGTAATTTTAAAGGCTTCGTTTAAGGCTGGCGATTTACCATAATTGCGTTGAAACTTTATGCCTTTTATGGCATTATTTTTTTGCGAAGCTGCTTCAATTACATCCCATGATTCATCGGTACTTCCATCATCTACAGCAATTACTTCGTAGGTATAATTATTGGCCTTCATCACATTATCAATCCATTCAAATAATTCGGGCAACGATTCAGCCTCGTTAAGTAAAGGCACTACAACAGATATATCAATTTTATTTTCCATGATTTAAATGGCGGATTGTTTTTTACGAATAACTACTGAAATAATTGCAGCTAAAAAAAAGCATTTTATAAAACTGACAAATGTTTCTTGCGCTACACTTTTTAACGTGATATCCAATACATTATTTTTAATATTAGCTAATGTCATTTCCTGCACATCTTGCGGTGTGTGTAGTGTAGTAAATATTTTTTCATAATTAATTAAATAAATGGTTTTTAATGAACTTACTAATTGGGTATCAATATAATTAAATAGTACAAAGTAAAAAATACCATAAGCCACCATTGCAATTACAGCAACCGTAAAAGTAGCTGACATGGCTGATTTGAAGTTGATATAACCACTTTGTGATTTTCTTTTTTCAAGGCCAGCAATTACCATAGCTACTACCACAATAATAAAATTATAATAACTATACGGAAAGATGCAACGAGCATCTTTAAATACTGAATAAATGATGTAGGTTATTAAAACATAGGCTGCGCCTGCATATCCGCCCCATTTAATACCTGGGTTGGGTGTATTAATTTTATTTTCTATCACTGTGTTATCCATTAAATTAATTTAACTGTAATTGGTTATTATTGATTGTGCCTACAATTTTTCCTTTTAATCTTTGTTGAATAAAAGGTGAATTTTTTGATTTGGAATGAATATTTTTTTCTTCAAAAATATATTCATCTTCTGGGCAATAAAGTACAAAATTTGAAGTTTGATGGATTGCAATAGTTGGAATTGATAAGCCCAAAATTTTTCGTGGATGAATGCTCATCATTGTAATAATTTTTTCCAGATTACAATTTGTTAATGATGTAATAGCAGCACTAAAACAAGTTTGCAAATTAATTGCGCCAAATAATGCATGGTCAAACTCTACCACTTTTTCCTCGGTATCACGTGGTTGATGCCAGCTGCAAAGTACATCAATTGCTCCGTCGGCAATCGCATTTTTTATGGCTTCAATTTGATGCTTATTTCTTAATGGAGGCATCACTTTAAAATTAGTATCAAAATCTTGCAAATGTTCATCGTTAAATAAGGTATATATTGAACTTATTCCGGCGGTTACTTTCACCCCTTTTTGCTTGGCTTTTTTTACAAGTTCTATTGATTCAGGTGTAGTAATATTAAAAAAATGAATTTTTGAATTAGCATATTCAGTTAAATACAAATCACGTTGAACCATAGTTGCTTCAGCAATGGCAGGAATGCTGAAACTACCCATGTTTACAGCCGTTTCGCCTTCATTCATTAAGCCTTGCTCACTTAAATGCTCATCATTAGGTTGTTGTAAAATCAATCCATTAAATGGCAAAACATATTGCAAGGCTCTAAGCAAAACGCCTGCATGTTGCAAGGCATTTAATCCATCTGTAAAACCAATGGCGCCAGCATGATGCATATCATATAATTCAGCTAAAGTTTCGCCTTTTGCTTTTGGTGTAATGCTTCCTAAGGCAAATACATCAACTATTGCATTTTTTGTTTTATTTTTTAAATATTCAATTTGTGATTTTGAATCGGTAATAGGTTGGTTATTGGGTAATACTGCTATGCCTGTAAAACCACCTGCTGATGCAGCTTTCATGGCTGAATCAAAATCTTCTCTGTTTTCAAAACCTGGGTCGCCAATATTGGTGCCGATATCAAAAAATCCTGGAGAAATGTGTAAATTAGAATGTGAAATTAAGGTAGCCGTATCGTTATTGATTGTTTCCTCTATCTGAACAATTACTCCATCTTTAATTAAAATATCTTTTGTTGATTGATGAAAAGTTGAATTAGGGTCGGTAATTGTTACTTGCTTAATTAGGATATTCATGGTTTTGAATGATAATGGATTACAACATTATTTCAAAAGGCTAAAGTAATATCAATATCACAATTATTTTAATAGCTGATTGAATAAAATTGTTGTGTAAAAATAACTTTTGCTTAAGGATAATTGTATGAATTTATATTACTGTTTGGTAAAAAAAATATCTGAAATAGTTTTATTTATTTTTATTCAATAAGTAAATACCAATAAAAATGAATACTAAACCAAACAATGAAACTATCCAACCACCAGGCCAATGTAAAATTTTAAAACCCCAAGATATTAAACACAAAAAAGCACCAAAAATAATTGTGATTATATAAATAAATTTCATTGTTGTTGATTTAATTCAATCCAAGTAAACTTTCTTTTACAGCATTCATACGGCTTTCAGCATCCGATTTTTTCTTTTGTTCTAATGCTAAAACTTCTGGTTTTGCATGGGCAACAAATTTTTCATTGCTCAATTTTGCATTCACTGATTTCAAGAATCCTTCTAAATGTGCCAATTCTTTTTGCAAATCATCTTTCTGCAAGCTTGAATCAATAGATGAGCCTGTTTCTAAATGACATTTGATATTTCCATTACTGATAACAAAACTTATTGAATTATTTGGCTTAGCCGTTTCAAATCTAATATCAGATAAGTTAGCCAATTTAATAATTATTGGTTTTATTTCTTGAATCGAAATTCCATTGTTTTTATCTTCAATAATTAAATTTAAAGGCTCTTTTGGTTTGATTTGATTTTTATTTCTTAAATCTCTAATTGTTGTTACAAAAGATTTTAAAAGTTCGCCATCAAATAGTTTAGATTTAATTAAATTAATGTTTTTATCCTCTACAAATTCAAACTGCTTTACCACTAAAACATCACTTTCATTTCTTTCTTTCACCACAGCATAATATTCTTCGGTACAAAATGGCATAAATGGATGCAATAAATGCATCAGTTGTTCAAAGAAATTAATTGTAGCGTCCAATGTTTTTTTGTCAATTGGTTTTGAAACTCCATCAACAAATTCAGGCTTAATCATTTCTAAAT
>JBEANU010000067.1:0-7196 GCA_041165265.1 Bacteroidota bacterium
GCCGCTAATGATATTAAATGATGATAATCGGATAGCGTAACTAATTTGCAATTAGCATCAGCAAAAGCTTCATCAGCTGTTGTAAAACCGTAGGTGAAAATTGCCATCATTCCCAACACAGTAGCACCTGCATTTTTAAGTGCTGCAACTACCTCCAAACTGCTTTTACCGGTTGAAATTAAATCTTCAATTACTACTATTTTATCACCAGCATTTAGTTTGCCTTCAATCATATTAGTAAGCCCGTGTTGTTTTGGCGCACTACGAACATATAAAAATGGCAAGTCCATAATATCAGCCAATAAAGCACCATGTGGTATGCCAGCAGTAGCTACACCTGCAATTGCTTGTACATCAGCAAAATGAGCTAATAGCGCATGTTTAAATTGTTCTTTAATAAATTGCCTGACTATTGGATAGGACAAAGTAAGCCTATTATCACAATAGATTGGGGATTTCCAACCACTTGCCCAAGTGAAAGGAGTTTGCGGATTTAGCTTTATTGCGTTTATTTGTAATAAATAATCAGCAAGTTGTTCGGCGGTTTTTGAATTATTAATCATGCCTCAAAACTAATTGATTTTAAAAATATTTTTTGCACTAATTCTTTATCAAAATTTAACTCTAATAATATGTCAGCAATTACCATTTTTATCAATGAAAAGCCTGTGATGCTTACTGATGATGAAGAGTTATATTTTGCACCACCTGCACATCATTACAAAAGTTATGTGTATTGCAAAGCCAAAACCGAAGAGGATATTAAGCGAATTATTACTATTTGTGAAAAAGATGAAAAATTGGAAACAGCATTGATGTATCACACCTCAATGGATGAATTACGTAAAATGTTTTGGGATTTGCATGTAGTATCAAATGCGGCTGGTGGAGTAGTGCTGAATGAAAAAAATGAGGTGCTATTAATTCATAGAAAAGGTAAATGGGATTTACCAAAAGGAAAAGCTGAAGCCAATGAAACCATTGAACAAACAGCCATTAGAGAAGTGCAAGAAGAAACAGGATTGCAAGATGTAAGTATTCATCAACCTATTTGCGTTACCTACCACACTTATAAAGAGGCGGATGATAAAATTTTAAAAATAAATCATTGGTATGAGATGAAAGCCTCATCAACACAAGCTTTACAACCACAAACCAACGAAAGTATTCATGATGTAAAATGGGTTCCGAAAAATGAAATGAAGAATTTCATCACCGCTACTTATTTATCATTACAAAAATTAATGGAAAAATATTCAGCTTAATTGGAAATAAATTTTGAATAATTTTTATTCAACAATAAATGCAGTTTGATAAAAATTATTTACGGCACCAATAGGCTTTAGTTTAATATAGCAAGTTTGAGTAAACTCATCAAAGGCTTTAAACTCGTGTGTGGGCACTGAAAATTCATCAAAAAAAATCAAATCACCTTTTTTTAAATAAGGAAATAATTGCATCAACACAAATAAAGTTGCGGTGTATAAATCAGCATCTAAATGAATAATTTTTGGTTGATTTAATTCGGCTTTATGTTGTTCAATAAAATTAGGTAAAGTATCCTGAAATAATCCTTTATAAAAATTTGCTCGGGTATCATCAATTTGTGGTAGGCCATGTGCCAAATCGCCTTTGGTATAAAAGTTTCCCCAGTTTTCAGGCAAGCCTTCAAATGTATCAAAACCATGAAATTTTGAATCGTTGATTTGATTGTATGCCAACCACCATTTAAATGATTTGGCAGCCGCTACGCCAAACTCAAGATATACAATGGCTGATGTGTTTTTATGATACATTTTGCCAATTGTTTCATATAAATTATATCGTTTATTATAATCTCGGTGGCTTACATAAAAATCATTTATTAGTAAATTGTTTTTATGCTGATGAATAAAAGTTGTGAGCCTATTGAAATAATATAGGGTGTGAAATATATTGCTGAAAGGCTTTAAAATGCTAAGCAATCTTGAAAAAAATAAAAACTCTTTAAGGCGAATTAAATATTTGAGCATGATTTGAAAATATAATTTTGGGTGCTATTTTTTATTTTAAGATGGTATTTCATGGCGTTGAATTAAAACTACTGCATAAGCTGCTAAGCCTTCTTCACGGCCAATAAATCCCATTTTTTCATTAGTAGTAGCTTTAATGGAAATATTACTGGTATCAGTTTTTAATATTTCGGCAATGCAAATTTGCATGGGTAAAATATGAGGGGCTATTTTTGGTTTTTCTAAAGTAAGTGAGCAATCAATATTACCAATTTTAAAATTCATTTTATGCATCAATTCAAATACTTTTTGTAGCAAAATTTTACTATCAATATTTTTAAACTGATTATCCGTATCCGGAAAGTGTTTGCCAATATCACCCACATTTAATGCGCCTAAAATGGCATCGCAAATAGCATGTAAAATTACATCAGCATCACTATGCCCTAATGCACCTTTGGTGTGTTCTATTTTTACGCCCCCCAACCAAAGCTCTCTACCAGCTTGCAGTTGATGTACATCATATCCAAATCCTATTTTAAAATTCATACTTATTTTTTGTTGTTATTTTCTTTTATTAATGATAATAAAACTGAGCCGCCTAAAACTATGATGATGATGATGAGTGATAAGCCTGTTGGAATATTTACATGAAACCAATTTAGTTCAGCAAACAATTCCAACATCATTTTAATGCCTATAAATATTAAAATGAAGGATATGCCTTGTTGTAAATAATCAAAGCGTTTTACAATATTGCTAAGTAAAAAAAACATGGAGCGTAAGCCCATTACAGCAAATATATTACTTGAAAAAATTACTAATTTATTTTGTGTGATTGAAAATACAGCAGGTATGCTATCAATGGCAAATAACACATCAGTAGTAGCAATCATGCATATTACAAAGAATAATGGTGTGTAGATGCGTTTGCCATTTTGTGTAAGCCATAGCTGAGTTTCATGTACATTATCAGTGAAGGGTAAATATTTTTTAAGCGTTTTATAAACCAAATTGTGTTCAGGCTTAAAGCTTTCTTCTTGCTCCTCATCATTACCATTTTCAAAAAATATTTTTATACCGGTATAAATAAGTAGGGCACCAAAAATATAAAGTATCCAATGAAAGTTGGTAACCAAGGTGCTGCCTAATGAAATAAAAATTACTCTAAAAATAATAGCTCCAATAATTCCCCAAAACAAAACACGTTGATGCGATGATTCAGGTATTCTGAAAAATTTTAATAATAAAATAAATACAAAAATATTATCCGCCGATAATGACCACTCCATCAAATAACCACTAAAAAATTGCGATCCTGTTTCTTGCCCATTTACCATCCACAATGCGCCACCAAAAAGGCATGCAATGCCAAACCAAAAGCTGGTTTGAATAATTGTGCTTTGAAAAGTGGGTACAAATTGTTTTTTTTGAAATAATCCTAAATCAAAAATAATTACAATAAATAGCACTATACCAAAGGCAATATAAAGATTAGTTTCATTGAATAATATGGCTGTGAGCATACTGTTAATTTGGTATGCAAGGTAATGGTTTGCAAATTATTTTGGGTAATCAAATGATAGATTAAAAAAATTATTCAGGTTGCCAATAGTGTTTTTCAAAATCAATAATTTGGTCATCAATTATTGTTAATCCTTCCATTTCTAATAGTTCCTGCATGATGCTGGGTGGTGAAAAATGATGTTTGCCCGTCAGCATTCCGTTGCGGTTTACTACCCTATGAGCAGGTACTGGCGGATGCATTCTGTGGGCTGCATTCATGGCATAGCCTACTGTTCGGGCTGATAACCGTGTGCCTAAAAATTCAGCAATGGCACCGTATGATGTTACTTTTCCTTTCGGAATTGAGCGTACCACTTCATATACTTTTTCATAAAATTCGCCTTCGCCTTTTTTGCGTTCGGTTTTAAATATGGAAGGTTTCATAGCATTAATTATACTGAATTTTTATGTATTTAATGGTTAAGCCTTTTTGTAAATGAGTATTTTCATAATGGGTTTTAATATTTAAGGCGGCGTTGTTTTCAATTCCATCGGCATAAATATTATTTCTATTTTCAAGTATCTTAAAAGGGGTAACATTGCAAGGATATTTATCTAAAACTTCAATGCCATTTATTACATCTAATGTATATTGGTATAGGGTTTCATCATCGGTTTTTAAATTTATTATACCCCCTTTTTTTAATACTTTTTGATACAAGTTTAAAAACCGGGGTGAGGTTAATCGCTTATGAATTTTGGTAGAGGATAAAAATGGGTCGCTAAAAGTTATCCAAATTTCATCTACTTCACCCTCCTCAAAAAATTCATCTAACCAATCAATATAAGTACGTATAAAGGCTACTTGCGTAAGATTTTTTTCGATGGCTGTTTTAGCACCTCTCCAAATTCTATTGCCTTTCATATCAATGCCAATAAAATTTTTACTACTATCTAATTGTGCTAAACCAACGGCGTATTCTCCTTTGCCACAAGCTAACTCCAGCACAATGGGGCGGTTATTGCTAAAATAATCAGCAGCCCATCTGCCTTTCATATTAAATTCTGATTTGCTGCTTACATCAAACTGCATCACATTTTTAAAGGTGCCAATTTCAGCAAATCGCTCCAATTTATGTTTTCCCATTTTGTTTATTTCTTTAAGCCAATTTCAATTAATCGCTCATCTAAATATTTACCAGCCGTTGTTGGCGCATATTGAACAGGGTTGTTTTCAGTGATGCACGATGCCAAACAATTCAAACTCATTTCACTTCGTGGATGTAAAAAAAATGGCATTGAAAATCGTGAAGTGTGCCATAATTCACGGGGTGGATTTACTACCCGATGGGTGGTACTTTTTAATTTATTATTGGTTAAGCGTTGCAACATATCACCCACATTTACCACTATTTGATCAGGCGATGAACGAACAGCTAACCATTCTCCATCATGCCTCAAAACCTCTAACCCATCAGCCGATGCACCAACTAATAAAGTAATTAAATTAATATCTTCATGCTGCTCAGCTCTTATAGCGCTTGCAGGTTCATTTAAAATTGGTGGATAATGAATGGCTCTTAAAATACTATTACCATTATGTATATGAGGCTCAAAATAGTTTTCATCTAATTCTAAATACAATGCAATGGCTTTTAATAAAGCGCTTCCGCTTTTTTCAAAAGCTCTGTAGGCTTCAAAAAATGATTTGTTCATTTGCTCCAAAGCACTATCAACCACATTATCGGGGTATTCGCTTTTAATTACATCACCATCTTGCACAGTTTGCCCAAATTGATAAAACTCTTTCAAATCAGCCACTATACTTTGTTTGGCTTTTTCTTTACCAAATGATGTATAACCACGTTGCCCGGCTAAACCTTCAATTTCAAATTTTCTTTTTGTTTCTTCAGGCATAGAAAAAAATCGTTTTGCCTCTTCATATAATTTACTAATAGTAGCATTGCTGATGCCATGATTAACAACGGCAACAAAACCAATTTCGCTATATGCTTTGCCTAAAGTAGCTACAAATTGTTTTTTTGATGTTTCATTTCCTTCAGTAAAATCGGCTAAGTTTACTACCGGTATTGAGTTTGTCATGATTAATTATTTTTATAAAATAGTAGATGATTGGTATAACGGTATAAAGATAAAAACCATTTTAATTGCTTTTACGTTTATGCACTTTAATTAATTATTTAAAATGAGAATCAATTTTCAATCAATCGCTATCAGTTGTTTACTTTTGTGTGGGCTAATTATATTTAGTGCTTGCGCTCAAAGCAATAATCAATCAAAAAAAATAACTATAAAAATGGATAAAATGGAACAATACGCAAAGGATAAAAAATTAAGTGTAGCCACATTTGGTGCTGGCTGTTTTTGGTGTGTTGAAACACAATTAATGCAATTGCAAGGCGTTGACACCGTAATATCAGGATATAGCGGTGGGCAGGTTGAAAACCCAACTTATAAAGATGTATGTACTGGCACAACAGGGCATGCAGAGGTTTGCCAAGTTTATTTTGATACTACAAAAATTACTTTTGCTGAATTGTTGAAGGCTTTTTTTGTAACCCACGACCCTACACAACTGAACCGACAAGGCAATGATGAAGGCACACAATATCGATCAGCTATATTTTATCATGATGAATCTCAAAAACAAGAATCAATAAAAATAATTGAGGCATTAAATGCTGAACAAGTATATCCAAAGCCAATTGTAACTGAGGTTTCAGCCTTTACCAAATTTTATCCAGCCGAAGATTATCATCAAAATTATTTTAACCAAAACCCTGAACAGGCTTATTGCGCTTATGTAATTAAGCCTAAAAAAGATAAATTTGAAAAAGTATTTAAAGATAAATTGAAGCATTAGTTGATTTTTTACCTGCTGGCACAAGTCATCAACGCTTAATAGCTTGGCTTCGGGATTTCGACAAGGGGGTATTGCTTTTCTTATTCCTTAATAATTAAATTACAAAAATGAAAAACTTAATAGTTATAGTATCAGTTTTCCTTTTTTTTGAATCTTGTTATGATAAAAAAGCGTATAGAATTTTGATAAAGAATAACAGCAATAGAATTCTATTTGCAAGCTATGACTACAATTATCCAGATACTTTAATTCATTTTGAACATAACCCATCGAATGAGGTTAATTCTAATTCAGAGTTTGAATTATTAAGTAAGCATAAATTTGAAAAAGAAATAAGCAGTAGCGGTGGTAAAAAAATATGTATTTTTTTGTATAGTAATGATACGTTAATAAAATATGGTTGGGATAAGTTAAAGGCAAATAATATAATTCTAAAAAGATATGATTGGAGTTTTCAAGAATTAAAAAATAACAATTTCACAATAGTATATCCGCAATAGGTAATGTATTCAATGCAACAAAATACCCTGCTTGCGTAAGTTTGCAGCGTTGATTTGAGTATAGCGAACTTGTGCTTTGGTTTAAACTATTCAGGCACAAGTCATCAACGCTTAATAGCTTGGCTTCGGGTTTTCGACAAGGGGTGACACAACAAATTAACCTGCTCGTACTCGTTTGGGGCGTAGGCATGTGCATAGCCAACGAGTATGCAAGTGGTCTTTCGTCTCTGACGAAACAATAAAAAACAT
Source organism: Bacteroidota bacterium (assembly GCA_041165265.1). GTDB lineage: Bacteria > Bacteroidota > Bacteroidia > Chitinophagales > CAIODY01 > CAIODY01. The sequence continues at coordinate 7,131 of JBEANU010000067.1, forward strand.
TGTTTACATTTACAAAATGGCAGGCGATAGATATAGCATTACCAACCAAAATGAAATGCATTTTAC
>JBEANU010000068.1:0-9819 GCA_041165265.1 Bacteroidota bacterium
GCAATGGAATTATTTCAGCAGAATTGCCTGAAGTAAATTTCAGCATACAAACACCTTGGTATTTTTCATGGTGGTTTTTATTGAGTTCTGGAATATTATTTAGTACCATTATTTACTTACTTGTAAAAAATGAATTTAAAAAACAACGCATTAAACAACAATTTGAAACCGAGAAAAATAAACTCGAAAAAGAACTGCAACAAAGCACTTTGGCATCCATCAAAAGCCAGATGAATCCTCACTTTTTATTCAATGCTTTAAATACGATTCAATCTTATATTTATCAAAATGACAAACAAAATGCTTCGCAATATTTAGGAAAATTTAGCGAACTCACTCGAATGATTTTAGAAATGAGCAATCGTGAAAAAGTATCGCTAAGCGAAGAAATAAAAGCACTAAAACTTTATTTAGAATTAGAACAATTACGATTTGAAGAGAAACTGAAATATGAAATTTCTATTTCAAAAAATGTAGATGAAGAAATGATTCACATTCCATCCATGCTTATTCAACCATATCTTGAAAATGCTATTAAACATGGCTTACTGCACAAAAAAGATAATTGGCTATTGCATATTTTATTTGAAAAAAATGAAAATACTTTAGTAGTAAAAGTGGATGATAATGGTATTGGTAGAAAGCGTTCGCAGGAACTACAAAAATTGAAATTAAAGCAGCATCAATCCTTTGCCATGAGTGCTAATGAAAAGCGATTAGATATTTTAAATAAAGGATTACAAAAACCCATTGCATTGCAAATAATAGATAAAATAAATGAAAATGGCGAAGCAATAGGAACAACAATTATTTTAAACATTCCACTATTAAGCACAGCAATAAAAACTAACTAGTAAAACAGAAATCATATTTCGTAAAACGATATCTTAAAAATTAAAACTGAAATACAATTTTGTAAAATGATAAGAAGTATAATTATTGACGACGAACCCAAAGCAAGAAAATTGCTAAGCACTATTTTACAAGATTATTGTAATGATGTAGAAGTATTGGCTGAATGCGAAGATTTACCCAATGGAGTAAAAGCAATAAAAAAACATAAGCCTGATTTAGTTTTTTTAGATATTGAAATGCCGGGGCATAGTGGATTGGAATTGTTAGATTTTTTTAACGAAGATGAAATTGATTTTGCCATCATTTTTACTACGGCATATAATGAATATGCACTACAAGCTTTTCGTTTTTCAGCCATTGATTATTTACTAAAACCATTGCAGCATGATGCTTTGAAAGAAGCTGTTGAACGATTCAAAAAGCGTAATCGTCAAAATTATAATGAGCAATACAAAAATTTAAAAGATTCATTTCAAACAAAAAATTGGGAAGAAAAACGAATTATAATTCCAACGGGGCAATCACAAAAATTTATAAAGCCTACTGAAATAATTATGATAAAAGGTGATGGTGCTTACAGTGAAATTTATTTTACAGATGGCTCAAAAATATTAGCCAGCCGTAATTTGAAGCATTTTGAAGAAACATTACAAAGCGTTCCGTTCTTTTTCCGAAGCCACAAATCGTATTTAGTGAATCTGCAACAGATAACTGAATATGTAAAAAGTGAAGGTGGTTATTTAATCATGAAAGGAAATTTGGAAGCTGGTGTTTCACCTGAAAAAATTGACGAATTATTATCCATCATTTAAAATTGTAAGTGTAACAAAAACTAATTTATTTCACTATATAATTTTAATTCATGAATTCATTTTCTCAATTAACAGCCCAACAATTTTACTCCATTTTCTTTGGTGGCAACTGGACTGTAACCAACATGAAAGAAGTTTTATCTGACATTACAGTTGATGAAGCAAAAAAAAAAATAGATTCATTCAATTCTATTCTTGCACTAATATTTCATATCAACTATTTTATTGCTGATGCTTTAATTCCTGTGTTAGAAGGCAAACCTTTAGATGCTAATGATAAATTAAGTTTTGATTATCCTGAAATAAAAACCGAAAATGAATGGCAAGATTTTTTACAAACTGTTTTCTTAAATGCTGAAAAAGCAGCTAAATTAATTGCTGAACTTTCAGATGAAAAACTAGTAGAAGATTTTGCCAATAAAAAATATGGAACTTACTTTCGCAATATTCATGGAATAATTGAACACACCCATTATCATTTAGGTCAAATTGTGATTTTGAAAAAAAATATACAAAAATAGTTTTCAACTGCATCGTAGTCGTGGCTAATAATCCCATTTTACCACTATTTCAATAAAATTGAATTTGATTTTAAACTATTTAAAATTTAATAAGTCAACCCTATCACATTATTAATATTTTATCCTAAAACCAATTTCACAAATGAAAAAAATTCTTCTCTTAATCGTTGTATTAATCAGTATTCAAAATGGATTTGCTCAAACACAAAAAAAGAAATTTAATATTTCAGGAGGTGGTTTTATTCAGCATTACAATGGAAATCTTGGCAATAGTTTCTTCCAATTCAAAACTACTTGCTTTGCAGGCACAAGAGGAAACTTAAGCAGGTATTTAAATAAATCATTTGATGCATCAGTTGGATTTGCAATTGGTCATTTTGGATATATGGTTACTCAAAAAGATATTGAACGAACAGCTAATATTAAATTAAAATGCCCTGGATGTGCTGAATTTAAAGGCATGGGAGAGCTTCGCTCATTAATGACTTCGGCTAATGTAGCCATCACTTACAAATTTGCCAATGGATATTTATTAAATGCTGATTCAAAAATTTTACCCTACATTTATGCTGGTGCTGGTACAAATTATTTATCAGATGTAATGAAACGAAATTGTGTAAATGTTGGCACTAATTATTCTGCCAACTTTGGTGCAGGTATAAAATATAATATTACTGATAGAATAAACATTGGCTATAATTTAGGTATGGGTTGTTTCTTAACTAAAAAAGTATATTTAGTAAATGAAATAGGCACTAATACAGAACAAACTGAGCCAGATGCCGATGAAATTAAATTCGAAAAGCGTAAAGATTTGTACATGCAAAATTCGCTAATGATTGGTTATAATTTTTAATAATAAAAAAATAATTTATCATAAACAGAATATGGCGAATCAAATATGGTTCGCCTTATTTATTTAAAGCAATGAATAATTTCGCTTACTATATTATTGATTTTTTTTGTTGATTTGTAATTCTAAAACCACTACATCATGACAACATTAGGAATCTTTCACACTGCCATATCAATTGCAGCAATTGCTGTAGCCGCAGTAAGTTTATTGAAAGACAAATTTATTTTGCCCAACTCATCATTAGGAAAAACATACAGCGTATTAAATGCCGTGGCATGTACCAGCTCATTTTGGTTATCAAAAGCTGGAGGATTTAATCCTGGTCATGCCATCGGAATTTTAGTTTTGGTGATGATAGCAGTTACTTATTTGCTCCACAACAAAAACTTTTCACAAGGAAAATACATCATGCTTTTTTGTATGAGTTTTTCCTTGTTTCTTTCTTTTGTGCCTGCGGTAAATGAAACACTAACACGTATTCCAATCGGACATCCATTAGCTGCCAATGCTGATGCAGCCATCATTAAGCAAGTTGTTTTGCTGTTGTTATTGATGTTTATTGGTGGATTGATTTTTCAATTCAGCAAATTGAAAAAGGAAGGAAATAAATTTTAAAAATTGTTGTAATTTTACAACAGCAAAAAAGCTTTTCAATTATGAATATTCAAACTGTTACAAACGCTTTAGGCAGAAAAAGTGCTGTGTTAATTCCATTTAAAGAATGGGAATCTATTCAAAATAAAATTAGCAAGTTAGAACACGAACAAAAAGTTTTACTCGGCATTAAAGATGCCATGAATGAAGTAAAATCAATTATTTCAGGAAAGAAAAAAGGAAAATCATTAGCTTCTTTTTTGAATGAAATTTAATATTATCAGTACAAAAAAATTTGAAAAAGAAGCCAAGCCATTGTTGAAGAAATATGCTTCTTTAAAAACTGAATTGTTATCCTTAAATAGTCAATTATAAAGCAATCCAGAGTTAGGAACTTCGATTGGCAAAAGTGCTTTTAAAATCAGATTAGCCATTGGTAGCAAAGGAAAAGGCAAAAGCGGCGGCGCAAGAATAATTACTTACCTCTACAAAAAAGGCAGTTCCTTGTTTCTGCTTTCTATTTATGATAAATCAGCGCAAGCCAGTATCAGTAATGAAAAACTACAACTATTAATTGATTCTATTGATAAGGAAATCAGAGCAATGAAATAATTTTTTTACACACAAATAAATTTTCGCAATTTTAATCTTAATAAATGAATCGGGCTAAAGCCCTTACCAGCACTTGTATTCCTTAACCGCAGCATTAATGCTGGGGTTACAAAATGCACAACACAACTAGGGCTTTAGCCCACTTATTTTTTCACACCGAAATAAATTTTTGAGAATTGTTTTGTTGATTTGTATCCAATCATTCTAAAAGAAAATATTCAATCTAGCCGCATGATAAAACAACTGATTAAACTATTGATGTTTTGCATTATCAATTTGATGTTTAGTAACGTAAATGCCCAAAATGATTCTTGGGGTTATGATATTTTTCAATATTGTTCAGGTAATCATTATTTTTCTTCGTTGTCTAAGCTAGCGAAGGCAAATCCGGATAGTGTATATTGTATAGAGTTATGGCATGAAACCTATTTAACTCAAAAAGATACAATTAGTAATTATGGGGTAACAGATTCATTTGGAGTCTATATCCTTAAAGACCTACCCTTGTATTTCTATAAATTTAAGAATTTGCGCTATTTACGTTTATCAGGTAATGCCCTTTCAGCCTCGGAAAATAATGCTGTTTTTTCAGCTTTTAAAAAATTAGAAGTTCTAGATTTAGAAGGGGATGATTTAATAAGTTTACCGATTAATTTTTTAAAAGATTCTCTTCGATGTATTTCTTTAGTTGGTAACCCAATTGAGCATCTTCCAAATGATATTTCATTTCCTAAAAATCTTATGCTTTTAAATCTTTTCGCAACTAAAATAGATGTTTTACCGGATAGCATTTTTTCATTGAAAAATATTAGAGTCTTAGCCTTAGGCGATGGGAAAAATTCAATTTTTGATAAACGGATTCTGAAATTCAAAGAACTTAAACGACTAAAATTGGGAAATTGTCGGATAAGAAAACTACCAAGAGGATTTAAAAAATTAAAATTAAACACACTTGATATTTCAGGAACAAGAATTCACTCCATAAAGAATATTGATTTCACCGAAATGAACAAATTGTACACTACAGATTTTCAAATTTCAAGTAAGCAAGTAAAAAAAATCAAAAAGATGAATCCTGCTATAATGATTTATGAAGATTCTGGAGAATACAAAGCTACTCGAATAAGAAAACCATTTTGGAAACGTAATGTAAAGACAATAGACCTTCACAAAAGACAATAATTGAAAACAGACGAACCCTCTTGAACTTGCCTGTTTGCATAAGTATGGCGAACCTTTAAGGTTCTTCGTAGAAGCCAAGCTGTATTTGTTGTTTCGAAGTTGCAGCAGAGCCAAGTGCGTAGCGACTTCGGAACTACCTGATTCAAAATATTGAACCAAGAAATCACCAAGCCCAACGCTCAAATGCTATGCTTCAGCTTGGCGATAACAAATTCTAATCTTCATTAGCATAAATTTAAGTTTGGCGAACCTCAAAGGTTCGCCAAATTATTATCGTACAACTACAATTCCATCAAACACACCCACCAACAAAGGTTCTGGTTTATTCAGGTATAAATTTTAAAAGAGATTCTAAATCAGATGAAGGAATATTTTCATGTTCTGATTTGTCGTAGATGGTAAGTAAATAAACAGCCGTTTGCTTTATTTGAAAATAAGTAATTACTCTGGCACCACCACTTTTCCCTTTGCCTTTTGAAGCAATTGCAATTCTAATTTTGAAACAATGATTGCCAATGGATGTACCTTGTTCGGGGTTGTTTTTGAGTGATTGAACTAATTCAAAATACTCTGTTTTTAACGAAGGATATTTCTTCACCAAGCGTTTGAGTTCTTTCTCAAACTTTGGGATAGTAATTATTCTATAGCTCATTGAAAATATCTTCGGCATTTCTACCTTTTAATTTTCCAGCTTTAATTAATTTCATTTCTTCTACCGCCTCTTTTACATCTTTTAATACTTTGGCTTTATAAGGAGAAAGTAATTCTGTTTTTACATAGTTCAAGCCATTCAGCACTTCAAGTAATGAAGCTGCTTTGCTGTCCTTAACATCTAATAATACTTTCATCGGAAATAATTTTTATAGAGCAAAGATAAATAAAAACTCATTTACACAATAAAAACAAACAAGCCCTTTCGAACTTGCCTGTTTTTCATTAGCACATTAGCATATTATCACATCAGCACATTGTTTACCTCTCCGTAGAAGCCAAGCTGTATTTGTTGTTTCGAAGTTGCAGCAGAGCCAAGTGCGTAGCGACTTCGGAACTACCTGATTCAAAATATTGAACCAAGAAATCACCAAGCCCAACGCTCAAAAGCTATGCTTCAGCTTGGCGATAACAAATTCTAATCTTCATTAGCATAAATTTAAGTATGGCGAACCTTTGAGGTTCGCCATACTTTTATCTTACAACAACTAGCCCATCAAACACATCCACCAACAAAGGTTTTGATTTGTCGATATTGCCTTCTAGTATTTTGCGGCTTAAGGCATTGGTGATTTCTTTTTGAATCAAACGTTTCAAAGGTCGTGCACCAAATTGTGGCTCGAAACCATTATCAGCTAAGAAGTTCAAAGCATAATCAGTTAATTCTAATTGCAAATCTTGTTCAGCCAATTTCTTTTTCAAATCAGCCAATTGTATTTCAATAATGTGTCGGATCTCTGATTTCATCAATGGTTTGAAAACTAAAATTTCATCCACACGATTCAGGAATTCAGGTCGTAAAGTTACTTTCAACAACAACATAATTTCCGCTTTCGTAGCATCATAAGCCTTTTGTATAGCGGCTTCATCTTCTACTTTTTCAAAATTTTCTTGAATAATGTTGCTGCCCAAATTGCTTGTCATGATGATAATGGTGTTTTTAAAATTCACCGTTCTACCTTTGTTATCGGTCAATCTTCCATCATCTAAAACTTGTAGCAAAATATTGAACACATCAGGATGTGCTTTTTCAATTTCATCTAAAAGCACCACCGAATAAGGCTTACGACGAACCGCTTCGGTTAATTGCCCACCTTCATCATAACCTACATAACCCGGAGGAGCACCAACCAAACGGCTTACAGCATGTTTCTCTTGATATTCACTCATATCAATTCTTGTCATCATCGTTTCATCATCAAACAAATATTCGGCTAATGCTTTTGCCAATTCTGTTTTGCCCACACCAGTTGTTCCCAAGAAAATAAACGAACCAATTGGTTTTTTCAAATCGTTCAAACCTGCACGACTACGGCGTATTGCATCAGCCACAGCAACAATTGCTTCATCTTGCCCAACCACACGTTTGTGCAATTCATCTTCCAGATGCAACAATTTTTCACGTTCGCTTTGCAACATTTTTGAAACAGGAATACCCGTAGCTTTCGCCACACTTTCGGCAATATCTTCAGCATCCACTTCTTCTTTCAACATTCTTTTGCCGCTATCCAATTTCTCCAAATCCAATTCTAATTGATGTTGCTTGCTTTCTGTTTCCTTTATTTTTCCATAACGAATCTCCGCAACCCTTCCATAATCGCCACTTCGCTCGGCTTGTTCGGCTTCTAATTTGAATGCTTCAATTTCTTTTTTTGATTGTTGAATAGCATCCACAATCTTTTTTTCATTTTGCCATTTTGCTTTTAACGAATCTCTTTCGGCAGAAAAATTGGCGATAGATTCATTCAACTCTTTTAATTTTTTATCGTCTTTTTCTCTTTTGATTGCCTCTCTTTCAATTTCTAACTGACGAATTTTTCTTTCCAATTCATCCAACTCTTCCGGCAACGAATCCATCTCTAATCGAAGCTTGGCAGCACTTTCATCCATTAAGTCAATGGCTTTATCTGGCAAAAATCTATCGGTGATATATCGGCTCGATAATTCCACCGCAGCAATGATCGCTTCATCTTTTATGCGAACTTTATGATGCGTTTCGTAGCGTTCTTTCAATCCACGAAGAATTGAAATCGCATCTTCATTGGTTGGTTCATCAATGAAAACCTTTTGGAATCGGCGTTCCAAGGCTTTATCTTTTTCAAAATATTTTTGATACTCATTCAAAGTAGTGGCACCAACTGCTCTCAATTCGCCACGAGCCAACGCAGGTTTTAAAATATTTGCAGCATCCATTGCGCCTTCTGTTGCTCCAGCACCAACGAGTGTGTGGATTTCATCAATAAACAAAATGATGTTGCCATCGCTTTCGGTTACCTCTTTTACCACCGCTTTTAATCGTTCTTCAAACTCACCACGATATTTTGCGCCAGCCATTAATGCGCCCATATCCAATGCGTAAATTATTTTTCCTTTCAAATTTTCAGGAATATCGCCATTCACAATTCTATGCGCAATGCCTTCTGCAATAGCTGTTTTGCCCACACCTGGCTCACCAACTAATATCGGATTGTTCTTAGTTCTTCGTGATAAAATATGCAGCGTTCTGCGGATTTCTTCATCTCTGCCAATCACAGGGTCAAGCTTTCCTGCGGCTGCTAATTCGTTTAAATTTTTAGCATACTTTTGTAATGAATTATACTGTGCATCAGCATTTTGAGAAGATACAGTGCTGCCTTTTCGTAAATCTAAAATGGCAGTCTTTAAATTCTTTTCGTTTAAGCCTTCTTCTTTCAACAGCTTAGAAACCGCATCATTATTGGATAGTAAGCCCAATAATAAATGTTCAACGCTCACAAATTCATCTTTAAAATCTGCTAAAAACGAATTTGATTTCATCAACACAGCATTCAAATCTCTTGATAATGCTTGTCCGCCATTGTTGGAAGTGGTGGGCATTTTATTCAGCAAATCTTGATTTCGTTTTTCAATTGAAACAATATTGGCGTTATTTTTTTTCATCAAATATTCCATTGTGTCTTCGCTTTCTGTAAGCAATGCATCTAATAAATGTGAAGTTGTTATTTCAGGATTGCGTAAGTTGAAAGCTGCTTGCTGTGCGGCTTGCACCACTTCTTGAGCTTTGATGGTAAAGTTGTTTAAATTCATGTTATTAAGTTATTGGGTTATTAAGTTATTGAGGAATGAATTACGAATAACTAAGTAACTCAATAACCTAATAACTTTTGCTTTGCAATGCAGCAACAAATTAACCATTTAATTTAACAAGAAAGAATGACAGAAATCATGAAGAGAAAATGAAAGAGTGGCTGATGCAAATTTTAAAAACAGATTTAATGTCAACAATATCAATTCGTTTTACTTTTATTTTATTAAAAAAAATCCTGAACCGTTTTATAAAGGGTTCAGGATTTTTTGTGTGTGTTTTGGTGAGCTACTTTGATGGGCTGTTTTATGTATAACGCAGATAATTTGGATTAATTTTTTTTATGTATGAATTACTTTAAATACTTTTTTCTTTTTACGTGATGATGTAGTGTTGGTAAGCACAGCAAAGTACATTCCTGGGCTTGTTGGTAAATCAATAGGAATAATTTGTGATGCCCCAGCCAATATTTCAACTTCATCTTGATTGGAAACCAAAGCCCCATTTTCATTAAATAATTTCAAATCAAAAGTTCCTTTTGTACCTGCTTCAGTTTTTACTTTAAGCGCTGTAAAATCAGCCTCTGTAATTAATTCAACTACTTCACCATCA
>JBEANU010000069.1:0-2872 GCA_041165265.1 Bacteroidota bacterium
CACATCACCCCTAAAAGGTGCATCACTACTGCATTTAATTAGCTGTTTTCCTTCAGCTTGCATAGTATGTGTTCTATCATATTCATCATATTTTGATGTACCACAGCCACGGTTACCTTCCCAATTTATTGCTACTTTGTAGGTGTGATTTGTATTCATACTGAAATGTTATTATGGTGCAAATATACTAGGGTGATAATTCATTTTATTTTACATTCGTGCAAAATTTTAATCATGAAAAATATTTTTGATGCAGCAATTTCTACTGAAATTACTAATAGAATCAATCAACTTAATAGTAATTCGCAGCCTAAATGGGGCAAAATGGCGGTTGGGCAAATGTTAGCACATTGCAATGTAACGTATGAGTTTTTGTATGATGGTATTCACAAAAAACCAAATGCGTTTAAAAAATTTATATTAAAAGCGTTCGTAAAAAATATTGTAGTATCTGAAAAACCTTATAAACACAATAGCCAAACAGCCCCTGAGTTTATTATTAAAGACACTAAAAATTTTGAATCGGAAAAAAATAGGTTAGTAAATTACATTCATAAAACGCAGCAATTAGGGGCCTCACATTTTGATGGATTAGAATCACATTCATTTGGTGCATTAAACAAAACAGAGTGGAATAATATGTTTTACAAACATCTTGATCATCATTTAAATCAATTTGGTGTTTAATATTTTTAGTTTTTTTGAATCAAATTCATAAAAATATAATTTCATTTTTTTTTCTGTTGTTGTTTGCAATACCAACAACCGAAGGAATAATACATGCCATACAACATAGCAATGAACAGCATTGTAGCGCATTAAATGAAAAGCATTTTCATGAACAAGAACATCATTGTGCTTTATGCGATTATAATTTAATTGATCATTTTTCAAATTCAAATGATGAATTTGTACAAATTTTAAACACTACATTATTTAAGTATCAGCAAAAAAAACAAACCAATTTTGCTTACTTACAATTTCAGAATGTAAAATTAAGAGGCCCTCCTAAATATTATTAATAATAAATTTTTACTGCATCAACAGCTCATTTATTGTAAAGTAGCGTTGATTTTATTTTTAATTTTTTTAATACTATTTATAAAATGAAACAATTAGGCATTTTGCTTTTTTGTTGGTTTTCAAGCATTTTAGTTATTGCAAAACCAAACACAATATCCATATTAGGTAATGTAAAAGATAAGGTAAAAAAATCGGCAATATCCAATGCTTCCATCTATTTACCTGATTTAAAAATGGCTACAACTACTGATTTAAATGGAAATTTTAAATTTGAAAACTTACCAAAAACAAAAATATTAATTCAGATTAGTTGCATTGGCTATCAGAATAAAATTGAATTTATTAATGATTCAATTAGTACTATAAATATTGAATTAGAGCCAAGTATTAAGGAAATTTCGGAAATTGTAATTACAGGTATTTCTCATTCATCTGAAAAAAACAGAACCCCAGTAAGCATTTCAATCATTTCACATCAAACACTTTTACAAACTGCATCATCCAATATAATTGATGCATTAGCGCAACATCCTGGTATATCGCAGGTTACAACTGGTAACGGAATTTCAAAACCTGTGATTAGGGGTTTGGGTTATAATCGTGTGGTGGTAATAAATGATGGAATAAAACAAGAAGGACAGCAATGGGGTGATGAACACGGAATTGAAATTGATGAATATTCAGTGAATAAAGTTGAAGTGCTTAAAGGCCCTGCAAGCCTTAGCTATGGCTCAGATGCAATGGCTGGTGTGATTAATATGATTTCGTATCCGATGGTTCAAAAAGGAATAATTAAAGGAAATTTGATTTCAAATTATCAAACCAATAATGGCTTGATAGGTTCATCGGCAAATATTTCAGGCAATGTAAAAAATATAATTTTTGATGTACGGTTCAGTTCAAAAAAAGCTCATTCGTATCAAAATAAATATGATGGTTATGTTTTAAATTCAGCATTTAAGGAAAGCAGTTGGAGTGGAATTGTAGGCATTAATAAATCGTGGGGTTATTCGCATTTACATTTTAGTACTTACCAATTAATACCGGGTATTGTTGAAGGAGAACGTGATAGTATAAGTGGTAAATTTACTTATTTAACAAAAGTAAATGATTCAACATTGCAATCAAAAATTGCTGATAAGGCTTACCTGAAAAGCTTTTCAGTGCTTACCCCGTATCAAAAGGTATGGCATCATAAAATAGTATTCAATAATAATTTTTATATAAAAGGCAAATCAGTAAAATTAATATTAGGCTACCAACAAAATCAAAGAAAAGAATTTGCTGATGCACTATTGCCCAACAATTATGGTTTATTTTTTTTAATGAATACTTTAAATTATGATTTAAAAATAAATGCTATTGAATCAAAGCGAAGCAATTTACTACTAGGAATAAATGGTATGCAGCAATCATCAACAAATAAAGGAACTGAATTTTTGATACCACAATACAATTTATTTGATTTTGGAATTTATAGTATTTTCAAAAAAGAAATTGGAAAATTAGATATTAGTGGAGGTTATAGATTTGATATTAGGGCTGAAAAAACTGAAGCATTAATTTTAGAAAATGTTTCAAAATTTTTACTCACAAATAATAAATTTCAAGGAACTTCAGGTAGCATAGGTGCTGCTTATCAGTTTTCAAAAAAATATTTCGCAAAGTTAAATTTCTCAAAAGGATTCAGAGCGCCGAACATAGCTGAATTAGCTTCTAATGGAATTCATGAAGGCTCATTAAGATATGAAATTGGAAATAAAAATTTAGTGGCTGAACATAGCTCACAAATTGATTTTTGTTTTGGTATTTCAACACCACACATCACTGCTGAATTAAATTTATTTGA
>JBEANU010000070.1:0-10732 GCA_041165265.1 Bacteroidota bacterium
CTTTGCTCATAACGATAGCAAGTACCATATTCAGCCAAACGCAATGGCAAATCACGATAGCTCTTTGGTTCGGCAGCAAAAATTTTATGATGATGCGGACAGTTCATCGCTTTCAAATAATATTTCTCACCGTCCATTTCCATGGCAGGAAACATGCTTTCAGCATAATAAGGCAAGTGACCACTTTTCAAATACATACTTTCCTTAGCGATATGCGGCGTAACCACACGTTTGTAGCCAGCGGCTTCTTCAGTTTCTTTCGCTAATTTTTCTAACTCTTCAATAATAATAGTTCCGTTAGGCATCCACAAAGGCAAGCCACCACCCACATCATCATCCATAGTGTAAATGCTCATTTCTTTTGCAATTTTTCTATGGTCACGTTTTTTCGCTTCTTCTAATAAAGCAATATAATCATCCAATTCTTTTTGAGTTGGAAATGTGATTCCGTAAATACGAGTCAACTGTTTGTTTTTTTCATTGCCTCTCCAATAAGCACCTGCAATAGTTGTAAGCTTTGCCGCCTTTATAAAACCAGTGTTCGGAATATGCGGTCCACGACACAAATCAGTAAAATTGCCTTGTTGGTAAAAAGTAATTTCACCATCAGTCAATTCATTGATGAGTTCCAATTTGTATTCATCACCTTTTTCGGTAAAATATTTTAACGCATCCGCTTTTGAAACTTCGCTGCGTTTGAACTCACTTTTTTGAGCAGCCAATTCCAACATTTTCTTTTCCAATTTTACTAAATCTTCTTCGGTTAATTTTTTATCGCCCAAATCAATATCATAATAATAACCATGGTCAATGGCTGGCCCAATACCGAATTTTGTTCCAGGAAAATATGCCTCAATCGCTTCCGCCATCAAGTGTGCCGACGAATGCCAGAAAGTTGATTTCGCATCTTTATCCAACGTATCATCATTGTTTTTCCATTTCAATAATTGCAAGGTTGAATCATCATTTATGGAACGCAAAGCATCTTGCACTTTACCGTTCACTTTAGCAACCACCACTTGTTCAGCCAATTTTGGCGAAATACTTTTAGCAATATCCATTGCCGAAGTACCGTTTTCATATTCACGAATATTTCCGTCAGGAAAAGTTATTTTCATTTGTTCTGATTAAAAATTTGAAGTGCGAAAATAAGAAGTAAAAACAATATATTGAACTTGCAGTAAGAAAAAGGGTAGATTATTTTTAGATGCTAAATTCTATCCTTAAAATTCGGGTTTATGCATTGCAATTTTATCTTTGCAAATCATTTCAAAATTTAACATGAACAAAAAAATAGTAGTTCCAATTTTAATTTCATTAAGTGTAATTGCAGGAATTTTAATTGGTCTTCAAATCAATAAAAATGCACAGTTTAATAAGCGTATGCTTTTTAATTTTCATCAAGATAAGTATCAAAATATTTTAAATTTTATTACATCTAATTATGTTGATTCGGTGGATATTACCAAAATTGGAGAGGAAGGGTACGAGCATATTTTGCAACAGTTAGATCCTCACAGTTCTTACATTTCAGCAACTGAATATACTGCGGTTAATGAACCCTTGCAAGGTAATTTTAAAGGTGTTGGAATTGAATTTTTTGTAGTAAATGATACCGTAATGGTAATGAATGTGATTAAAGATGGCCCATCGGAACGTGCAGGTGTAAAAGATGGTGATAAAATAATAGCCATTGATGATTCAATAATTGCTGGTAGAAAAATAACTTCTGAAAAAATATTTAAAAAATTAAGAGGTAAGCCTGATACAAAAGTAAAAATTACAGTGTTAAGAAATTTCAAAAAAATAAATCTTATTATTAATAGAGGTGAGGTTAAAATAAATAGTGTTGATGCGGCTTATATGGTTGATAAACAAACAGGTTATATAAAAATTAACACGTTTGGTGCTAATACTTATGTTGATTTTATGGGCAATATTGATAGGATGATTAATAAGGAAGGAATGAAAAAAATAATTATTGATTTAAGGCAAAATGGGGGTGGATATTTAGAGGCAGCCACCAATATTTTAGATGAATTATTAAGTGATTCAAAAACAATTGTATATACTGAAAACCGCTCTCATAGCCGCCATAACTATAATTGTAGTAAAGATGGAATGTTTGAAGAGGGTAAAATTTGTTTACTAGTAGATGAAGGAAGCGCAAGCGCAAGCGAAATTTTTGCAGGTGCTTTGCAAGATTGGGATAGAGCAACAATTATTGGTAGACGAACTTTTGGAAAAGGTTTGGTACAACAAGAATATATGTTGGAAGATTCATCAGCCATTAGGCTTACGGTTGCTCGATATTATACGCCAAGTGGTAGATGTATTCAAAAATCATATAAAAAAGGAATGGAAGATTATGAGCAAGAAATTTATAAACGATATAAACATGGTGAGTTTCAGCATGCCGATTCAATAAAGTTTACAGATACTATGAAGTATTTTACCGCTAAAGGAAGGGTAGTGTATGGCGGTGGTGGCATTAAACCTGATATATTTATTGGGGCCGATACAGTAGGTGTAAACCAGTTTAGCAACGATTGTTTTGCGAAAGGATTAATACAGCAATTTGCCTATAATTATTATTCAAATCATCATCTTGAAATTGAAAAATTTGCAACTTTAAATGAGTTCAAAAATAAATTTGAAATTAGTAATTTAGTATTTAATGATTTTATTAATTATGCTAAAAAAAATGGAGTGAAATCTACTCAAACTCAATTGATAAAAGGCTCACAAGCTTATTTGCAAAACCAATTGAAAGCATTTGTTGCTAAAGCAAAATGGAAAATGGAAGGTTATTATTCCGTTACACATACCCATGATAAAGTGTTTACAAAAGCAATGCAGTTGATGAATTAGTTACTTTACAAATGGGCTAATTATATCAGTTAGTATCCAATAAAAAAAACCTCCTAAACTTAGCATTGTGAAAAATAATATAATCGCAATGGCTGATAATTTTTCAAAACTATGTGGCATATTATTGTTGATTTAATAATATGACTTGCCCATCTGATTTATTGTTGCATATAAAAAATGTTGCATCTGTTAGCAAATATTTTTACACTTACCATTAGTGTAATTTATTTAACCATTTCATAGTATCAATGCCATCAGCATAATCTAATAAATTGGGTATTTGTGATTTACCAAATGGCATATTATCTGAACCAATAATACATTGTATTTGATGGGAAGGAATTGAATGATTTACTTTTGATAAATCATCAATTACTTCATAATGAAGCACTGAAAGTGGCGAAAATATTGACTTATTTTCAGTAAGTATCATACATTCATTAGCCAAGCAAGCTGTTTTATTCATTAATAAAATTGTTAATTGATAATCAAAATTATTGCGGTATTTATCATGTTTGGCTAAATGCTTAAATTGATCAAATGTTTTCATGAGATGCTGCAAATTAACATTTGGTGTGATGTATAGCTTTCCTACATTTCTACATCCTAAACCAAAGTAATTAAAAATATCAGTACCCAAAAGGTATAATTCTTCATCGGTTTCATTACCATTTAGTAAGGCAATTGAAGTGCGGTTTTTGCGAATAATATTTGGGTATTTTCCAAAATAATATTCAAAGTATTTAGCTGAATTATTTGACCCTGTAGCAATGTAAGCATCAGCGCCTTTTAAATTTTCTGAAATTGAAATTTGAGATGTAAACAAGGGTTCAATCTTGAATAAAATTTGTAATAAATAAGGTAAAAGAATTGAATCTTTTGACGATAATTTTATAAGGGCTTTATGATTACTCATCAATACGCATAATAAATCGTGAAAGCCTACTAATGGTATGTTTCCAGCCATTGTAATGCCAATTGTTTTGTTTGATTCAGAATTAATATTGTGATATTCAGAATAGTTATTCATCCAATTTTTTAATTTTTCAGATGATAAAAATTCATTACAAATATTGCCAAGTGCTAATAAAATATTATCTTCAGTAAACCAGTTATTGTGATAATAGGCCTGTAAAATAATTTCATTAAAATCAATATTTTCATGGCTATGAATGGCTGAAATTTGTTTTTTGATTTCATCACCCCACAAACTTAATGTTGATATTTTATGTTCAATATTCATAATAAAGTTTTACTTGAAAAAAAATTAAAGTATTTTCGCAACTGATTTTTACATTTGCAAAACAAAAGTAGATTTTAAGAACAATAATTAATTACAAATAACTCATAAATAAATTTAAACATGGCTATTAAAATTACTGACGATTGTATCAACTGTGGTGCATGCGAACCTGAATGTCCGAATAACGCAATTTACGAAGGTGGCGTTGAATGGTCGGTTGCTGATGGCACTTCATTAAAAGGTGCTTTTACTTTACGTGATGGTTCAAGCATTGAAGCAAATGCCAAAAATGCTCCAGTTTCAGATGATCATTATTACATCACTGCTGAAAAATGTACCGAGTGTCAAGGATTTCATGATGAGCCACAATGTGCTGCGGTATGCCCCGTAGATTGTTGTGTACCTGATGAAATGGTGGTTGAATCACCGGAACAATTATTAGATAAAAAGAACAGAATGCATATCTAATTGCAATTTTGAAGAATAGTTTTAATTTCAAAAAGCCAATATTACTATTGTATTATTGGCTTTTTATTTTTAAAAAATTAATTAAAATGGTTTGAATTTTATATTATGAAATGGATAGATACGCATGCACATTTATATGAAAATGTTTTTGATGCTGATAGAAATGAAATGCTTGAAATAGCTATGAATAAAGGGTTGTGTAAAATTATTATTCAAAATGTAGATAGTGATACTATTGCCGGAATGTTACAATTAGAAACTGATTATCCTGATTTGTGTTGTGCCACAATGGGTTTGCATCCTTGCAGTGTAAATGCCAATTATCAGCAAGATTTAAATTGGGTTGAAAAAAATTGGTCAGATAGATTGTTCACTGCAGTAGGGGAGTGTGGGCTTGATTATTATTGGGATAAAACATTTATTGAGCAACAAAAAGAGGCTTTTAATTTTCAGCTGCAATTAGCCAATCAGTATTTAAAACCAGTTGTAATACACAGTCGTAGCTCATTTTATGATTGTATTGAATTGGTAAAGCAAAATCAAAAAGGAAATTTGAATGGTGTATTTCATTGCTTTAGCGGAAGTTATGAAGAAGCAAAAATGGCAATCAATCAAAATTTTTATTTAGGAATTGGCGGAACTGTAACTTATAAAAACTCAGGCTTAAAAGATGTTTTACCTAAAATTGGGTTAGATAAAATTGTATTGGAAACTGATGCCCCATATTTACCACCGGTGCCGCATAGAGGCAAACGAAATGAAAGTAGTTACATCCCTTTAATAGGTGCAGCAATAGCTGAAATTTTAAATTGCTCAATTGAACAAGTTGCCGATATAACCACAGCAAATGCAAAAAAATTATTTCAATTAAATGATTAATAGTATGGGTGTTTATCCATTATCAGAAGGATGCTTTACCATTGGTTGGGATAAAATTTTTCATCCATTTAATCCATTGGTTGATAATATGAAAGATAGGCCTGCAAGCCTATTGGTTGAAATTCAACCATTTTTAATAATTACCGAAACTGATTATATTTTAATAGATACTGGCTTAGGATTTTATGATAATAATAATGAATTAATCATTCATAAATTATTGGCTAATGTACAAGTTCAACCGCATCAAATTACGAAAGTTCTATTATCGCATTTGCATAAAGACCATATAGGTGGTGCTATTTGTATAGATGAACAGAATCAGTATTCAACCGCATTTAAAAAAGCTACTTATTATATTCAAAAAAATGAATGGGATTACGCCTATCAAAATATAGGAAAATCTTACGAGCTACATGTTTTAGAAGTTTTAAAAAATAGTAATCAAATTGAATTTTTGGATGATGAGCAAGGCTTTATTGATCATTGTATTGAATACAGAATTTGTGGTGCACACACTCCATTTCATCAAATTTTCATTATTTCCACCAATAATAAAAAATATTTTTTTGGAGGAGATGTTGCACCTCAACTAATGCAAATGAAACGCAAGTTTATTGCTAAATATGATTTTGATGGTAGGTTAGCAGCACAACTTCGAATTGATTTTGCCAATGAAGGGGTAAAAAATAATTACACTTTTTTATTTTATCATGATATTAAATATCCAACAGCCCTTTTAGCAATTGAGGATGGAATGGTGGTAAATCAGGTTTAATTTTTTTATTCAAATAACTTAAGGGTGCAATTTCGCATCAGTTAAATTGAACAAAACATACAAATCGTTGTTCTTTTTTTAAATTATTTAATTAATCATTTCATGAATTATCAAAAACAAGAGTTATATAACTTAGATGCACAAGCGGTTTTAATAAAAAACTATACATCAATACTTCAGCAATTAGGCGAAAACCCTGAAAGAGAGGGTATTCAGAAAACCCCTGAACGTGTTGCAAAAGCAATGCAGTTCATGACGCAAGGTTATGAAATTAATGCTGCCGAAATTTTAAAAAGCGCCATGTTTAAAGAAGATATTAATGAAATGGTGATTGTGAAAGATATTGAAATTTATAGCATGTGTGAGCATCATTTATTACCATTTTTTGGGAAAGCTCATATTGCCTATGTGCCTAACGGAAATATAACTGGGCTTAGCAAAATTGCAAGAGTTGTAGATGCATTTGCACGTAGATTGCAAGTTCAAGAAAGATTAACGAAACAAATATTAGATTGCTTAAATGATACATTGCAACCTCAAGGAGTGGCTGTGGTGATTGAATGTAAGCATTTGTGTATGATGATGAGGGGTGTTCAAAAGCAAAATTCAGTTACCACCACATCTGCATTTAAAGGGGTGTTTGAAAATAATACTACACGATCAGAGTTTATGAAACTATTAAGTGCTAATTTAAGTTAATGCTTAAATTGCTGTAATGCTGATTCTAAAACATTTAAATCGTTCATGTTAATATCTAAATGGGTAACAAACCTAATTGTTTGTGCGCCCGATGAAACAGTTTTAATATTACAATTAAGTAAATGCTGAAGCAATGTTGGCGTATTGATTTCAGGTTTTAATTTAAAAATAATTATATTAGTTTGAACAGGAATTATTTCCTGAACGTAATTTAGGCTTAACAACATTTTTTCAATTAATTTGGCTTTTGTATGGTCATCTTTTAATCGTTCAATATTATTTTGTAAAGCGTATAAGCCAGCAGCAGCCAAATATCCGGCTTGTCTCATTCCGCCACCCAATATTTTTCTGATTCGTTTTGATTGATAAATAAAATCTTCATCACCAATAAGTAATGAGCCAATTGGGCATCCTAAGCCTTTACTTAAGCAAATTGAAATTGAATTAAATGTTTCGCCTATTTCAAGTGTTGAAATATTGGTTTCAACTAATGCATTGAATAATCTAGCCCCATCTAAATGAAGTTTTAATTTTTTTTCATCACAAACATTTTTGATTGATTTCATTTGTTCTAAACTCCAATACGAGCCACCACCTTTGTTCACGGTATTTTCAATACAAACTAAACTTGTTTTAGGAAAATGTGGATCATCAGCATTAATGTTTTGCAATATATCATCGGCAGTAAAAATGCCTCGTTCACCAAAAACATAACGAACCTGAACGCCTGAATTAAAAGCAATTCCACCACCTTCGTAATTATAAATATGTGCTAATCTATCGCAAATTAATTCATCACCAGGTTGTGTATGAGCCTTTATTGCAATTTGATTGGTTTGTGTTCCGCTGCTGCAAAATAACGCAGCTTTTTTGCCAAATAATTGGGCAGCATATTGTTCTAATTCTATAATTGAGGGGTCATCACCAAATACATCATCACCTACCTTTGCAGCAAACATTTTTGCTAACATTTCAGCAGTAGGTTTTGTTACGGTATCACTTCTAAAATCAATCATCAGTAAATATTATTTTGATAATTCTTGTAGCAATATTTTTGTTGAAATAGGCACCACACCCGGCATTTCGCAAACTAATCCACCAGCCAAATTGCTTAATTCCACCATATTGGGCAATGATAATTTAGTAGCTAAACCTAAAGCCAAAACTGAAATTACGGTATCTCCTGCGCCTGATACATCTGCAATATTTCGTACATGAGCAGGCAATATATTTATTTCGTTTTTCTGTTTATAAAATATGCCTTTTTCAGCTAAAGTAATTATTGTAATTTGATGTTTTAATTTGGTAGAAAGTTGGGTTGAAGCCTTTATCAAACTTGATTTTTCGGGAATTATATCTTGTCCTAAACTTTCTTTTATTTCTTTTAAATTTGGTTTGAAAAGAGTACAGTTTTTATAGGCTAAAAAATTGTTTTTTTTAGGATCAACTAAAGTTGGTATTTGCTGTTGATTGCAATAATCAATAATTTTTGAAATTAAATTTTTAGTGAGCACGCCTTTATTGTAATCTTCCAAAATTACGGCATCAAATTTTTGTTTTTTAGATGCTTCTATAAATCGTTTTACTAATTCATTTTCATCAGCTGAGTTGATATCAAAAGTGTCTTCAATATCAAATCTAACTAATTGATGCTGATTGCCTATTACTCTTGTTTTTATGGTTGTTCTACGGCTTTTAGATGAAATTAAACCTTGATGATTTATCTTATTTTTTTTACAAATTGAAATTAGATTTTTCCCATTTACATCATTACCAATAACACTAAATAAGGTGCATTTTGCTTGTAATGAAGTGATATTTAAAGCCACATTGGCTGCACCACCAATTCTGTTTTCAAAATTTGCCACATGTACTATGGGTACTGGTGCTTCAGGTGAAATTCTATCAACTTTTCCATTGATGTAATAATCAATCATAACATCGCCAATAACAGCAATATTTTTACTTTTAAATTGATGGATAGCTTGAATGAAATGTTGATTCATGAAAAATATTAGTTCAATTTTGCTAAAGCTTCTTTAATGCGGTGAATTGCTTTTGTTAAAATATCTTCTGATGTTGCGTATGAAAAACGAACGCAATTATCGTCACCAAATGCCTTGCCTGTAACAATACTAACTTTTGCTTCATGAATTAAATACATGCATAAATCATCAGCATTATTAATTGAATTGCCATTGTAAGTTTTGCCAAAATAAGAGCTCACATCCGGAAATACATAAAATGCACCTGGTGGCGTATTTGTTTTAATTCCTGGAATATCTTTTAATAATGATAATACTAAATCTCTACGTTTTTTAAATGCTTTTACCATTTCGTAGGTGGGTTCTAAACTTCCGTTTAAAGCAGCTATTGTAGCACGTTGAGCAATTGAATTTGTACCACTTGTAAATTGGCTTTGCATTTTATCACAAGCTTGTGCAATTTCAGTGGAAGCGCCTATGTAGCCAATTCTCCAGCCCGTCATACTAAAACCTTTTGATACACCATTTACAGTTATTACACGATCTTTAATGCAATCAAATTGAGCAATACTTTCATGCTTGCCTTCAAAGTTAATGTGTTCGTATATTTCATCACTTATTATATAAATATTTGGATATTTTTCAAGCACATCTGCAAATGCTTTTAATTCTGATTTTGAATAAAAAGTACCTGTTGGATTGCATGGTGATGAGAACATCATCAACTTTGTATTGGGCGTAATTGCTGCTTCTAACTGTTCAGGCGTAATTTTAAAATCGTTATCAATTGTGCTTGGAATAAAAATTACATTGGCTTGAGCCAAACGAACCATTTCAGAATAACTTACCCAATACGGCGTAGGAATAATTACATCATCACCTGGGTTTACCAAACTTAATACTACGTTAATAATTGCATTTTTTGCACCAGTACTTACAACAATTTGTTCAGGCGTATAATCTAAATTATTATCTCGTTTAAATTTTGCACAAATAGCGTTTCGTAGTTCAATAAAACCAGCCACCGGAGTGTATTTTGTAAAACCATCATCCATTGCTTTTTTTGCGGCATCAATAATAAATTGTGGTGTAGGAAAATCAGGTTCACCTAAACTTAAATCAATAATATCTTCTCCTTTTGCTTTTAATTCACGGCTAAGTTTAGCCATTTGTATGGTTTGTGATTCGCTTAATCTATTTATTCTTTCAGCTAAATGATTCATTAAAAAAAATTATTGTTTGATTTAAAGGTGTATTTTGAAAAATTAATTAAAGGCTCGA
The DNA here is from genome assembly GCA_041165265.1 of Bacteroidota bacterium. Lineage (GTDB taxonomy): Bacteria > Bacteroidota > Bacteroidia > Chitinophagales > CAIODY01 > CAIODY01. The sequence continues at coordinate 10,205 of JBEANU010000070.1, forward strand.
AAATAAGCAAAACTTTTTTTGCAAAAGTCATTAATCTATTCCTATATTTGCAACCCGAAAAAAAGGAATGTAGCATTAAATGGATATTCTTTTTAAATGGTGGGGTAGCTCAGTTGGTTAGAGCACAGGATTCATAACCCTGAGGTCACGAGTTCAACTCTCGTTCCCACTACCTATTAAGCCTTGAAAAAAATTTTCAGGGCTTTTTTTTAATATAAAATATCATAAGTTGAGTAAAGAAAAAATATAATTTTGAAAATAAAATTGAGTTATGAAAGGGATTCAAATCCGCCATTGGCGGACACGATTTCAACTCTCGTCCCCACTACCATTAAGCCTTGAAACAAATTTTCAGGTTTTTTTTTTAATATTTATGTTGAACCAAATTCACAAAAAAAGGAATCCTAAAATAGGATTCCTTTTTGATTTTAATAAAAAGCTTAATATTATTTTGTAATCATCAATTTTTTTGTAGAATTAAATCCATTTGATTGCAAATTTACTAAATAAATACCTTCATTTAAATTG
>JBEANU010000071.1:0-20780 GCA_041165265.1 Bacteroidota bacterium
CGACAAGTATTTTATATTAATCTTCAACAAATAAATGCTGTAAAGCCACTTGATTTTGAATAATAGATTTTGAATAAGTATTTTCAATTAGCCCAAAAGTACTGATAAATGTAGGAAAAATGGTTTTCTTAGTTTTTGAAATTTGTTTAAATCCATTAATTTTATTTTTAATTTTTTGTGCATAATCATTCGTTATAATATAAGGCCGGTCGTAAAATTTTATTTCGCAAAGGTTAATAATTCTATCAGCCCGTTCAATCAATAAATCAATTTGAAAACCAGCTATTGTTGAATTTCCTTTGTGCAAAAAACTACCAGCTTCAGTATGAATGGCATGAATTCCTAATTTTTTTTCGATTTGCGAAATGTGTGAAAAACAAATATTTTCAAAGGCATAACCACTCCAAGTATGCCATTTTGATGTAGGCATTAAATTAATAAAAGTTCCTTTTTTAAAGCTGTTCAAGCTATTAATGAAGTGTAAATAGAATACGCAATAATTATCGGAAACACGATATAAAGCATCTTTCTTTTTTTTATCGATGGGGTAATGAATGGTAATAAAAGCTGACATTTCGAGCTCCTCAAGTACTCGGGTAATAGCTCCGCCATCAGTTAGTTTGGTTATTTTCAATAACTCCTTGCGGCTCATGCCTTTCCATTTTGACGATAGGGCTTTAATGATTTGGATGTGCGTTTTTGGATTATCGTATAACGAAATGAATAAATTTTCAAATTCTTTATACAACAATCCATTCTTTGAAAAACATATTCTATCAATGTTTTGAGCCACACTTTCACCTTTTTTTATTTCGTTTAAATAAAACGGAATTCCACCCATTGCCATGTAAAGTTGCGTAATTGAATATTGATCAAGCTGTATTGATTTTCTTTTTAAAAACATTTCTGTTTCGTATAAAGTGAAAGGATTTAATTCAATTCGTTTTGTAATGCGATTATGCAATCCACCTTTATTTTTAACAATGTTTCTAATCATCCATGAAGCCGACGAGCCACAAACTACCAATACAATATTGTTGTATAAAGCAAAGTCGTTCCAAAAATAACCAAGCGCATCCGTAAATTTTGATTTGGCTGTATCTAGCCATGGTAGCTCATCAATAAAAATTATTTTTTTTGTTTTTCGTTTCAATTTCATTAAATAATTTTTTAACAAGTCAAAAGCATCCAACCAATTTTTAGGCTTTGTTTGAATTTTCTTTCCACTGAATTGTTCTATTTTTTTTACAAAAGCATTTAGTTGATCCTCTTTTGATGCATTTAAAATTCCGGTGAATTCAAAATCTAAATGGGTAAAAGTTTGTTTGATTAAAAAAGTTTTGCCTACCCTTCTTCTGCCCAAAACCGCTATCATTTCAGATTGTTCCGATTGTAAGCAATCTAATAAAATTTCCTTTTCTTTTTTTCGCCCAACTAATAAATTCATGAATAATATTTTCACAAATATAATTTTTGAATTTATAATTGTTGTCGGAATCTGCATTTTTTTTATACTTTCCGACAGCTATTTTTTATTTAACTAATTTATGAATAACAAAATACGGTGCAGAAAAATTAATTATGTGTTGATAAGCTAACGTTTAATGTTTTTATTTTTTTTCTGAATGTTAAGATATGGCTTCAAAAAAATACTTTACTTTTACTTTTGTAAATTAATTATATGTCAACTGTTCAATCTGTTTCTGAGAAATATAATGCACGTGGTGTAAGCGCTACAAAGGATGAAGTGCATGCAGCCATTACAAATTTAGATAAAGGAATTTTTCCGAAAGCATTCTGTAAAATATATCCTGATTACATCACTAAGGATGATAGTTATTGTTTAATCAGCCATGCAGATGGCGCTGGCACTAAAAGCATTTTAAGTTATTTGTATTATAAAGAGACGGGTGATATTTCAGTTTGGCAAAATGTAGCACAAGATGCTATTGTAATGAATACTGATGATTTGATGTGTGTGGGTGCTATCGAAGATATGTGTTTTACATCAACCATTGGTAGAAATAAAAGCCATATTGATGGAACTATTTTAAGTGCCGTGATTAATGGAAGTGCTGCTTTTTTTGAAACTATGAAAAAGCATGATGTTAAAATTCATTTCATGGGTGGTGAAACTGCTGACGTAGGCGATTTAGTTAGAACTATTATTGTTGATGGTACGATAACGTGCCGAATGAAACGAAGTGAGGTAATTGATAATGCCAATATTCAAGCTGGTGATGTGATTGTAGGGTTTGCATCGGATGGACAAACAACTTATGAAAATGAATACAATAGCGGTATTGGTAGCAATGGAATAACATCGGCAAGGCATGATGTGATGAATAAGTTTTACGAAAATGCTTTTCCTGAAAGCTATGACCCAATGCTACCGCAAAATGTTAGGTTTACGGGTGGTTGTAGATTAACAGATATTGAAGAAGAAACAAAGATGCCTGTGGGCAAATTATTACTATCACCAACCAGAACATATTTACCTGTAGTAAAAAAAATATTTGAAACAATAGATAGAAAAAGCATTCATGGAATGGTGCATTGTAGCGGTGGCGGACAAACTAAAGTACTTCATTTTGTTGAAAATTTGCATATCATTAAAGATAATTTATTGGCACCACCTCCAGTTTTTAAATTGATACAAAACCAAAGTAAAACCGATTGGAAAGAAATGTACCAGGTATTTAATATGGGTCATCGGTTAGAGATGTATGTGCCCGAAACTGTTGCTCAGCAATTAATTCAAGTGGCAGCAACGTTTAATTTAGATGCGAAAATTATTGGCAGAGTAGAACATGCTGCAACAAAAATGGTAACCTTACATCATCATCAACAAGTATTTCAATACCAATAATTCTACAAAATGAAGATGCCGCACAAAAGTAACGATATGCCAATAGCCGAAGCAATACAGCTGATGCTGAAGCGATATCAATTGGCAGATAGAGTGCAAATGGCTGATTTGCAAAATAGTTGGGAAAAGCTTTTTGGAAAAACTATGGCAAAATATTCAAAGCCAGTATTTTTAAAAGATGGGGAATTAAAAATAATTGTAAGTCAAGCACCGTTAAAACAACAAATGCACTATAATCAAGATAAGTTAATAAATATTATCAATGATTATTTTAAATTAATAGTTGTAAAAAAAGTAGTACTGATTTAATAACATGAAACTAATTTTAAGTTTTTTAGTAATCCTATTTTGTGTAAATTTTTCATTTGCTCAAAAGAATAACTATCATTGGATTAAACTAAAAAAACAACGACCTGTAAAAATTTTAGAAGTTGGCGCATCAGGCGGTGTATCATGGTATTATGGTGATTTATGTGATTATTTTTATACCCTTCGTTATTTAAAACCTGCCTATGGTATTTATGGAAGATATCAATTTAATTATCATTTTGCAGTTAGAGGCTCATTAAACCAAGGCTATTTGTGGGCCGATGATAAGTATAGCGTTGATGTTAATAGAAGATTTAGGAATTTAAGATTTGAATCAAAATTGATTGAAGGAAATGCAATTGCTGAATATAATTTTAGTGGATTAAAAACTTGTCCTTATTTTGATTATACACCATATATTTTTGCAGGTATTGGTGTTTTTAAGTTTGATCCAACTACCACATATAATGGTGTGAAAATTAGGTTAAGTGAGTTGAATACTGAGGGGCAAGGTATTTTGCCCGATAGAAAACCATATACATTAACACAGGTTTCAATACCATTTGGGGGTGGTTTTAAAATTGCACTTGCTCATCATTTTATTATTGGAATTGAATTAGGATGGCGTAAAACATTTACAGATTATATTGATGATGTAAGCACAGGATATGTTAATCCTTCAGTTTTGGCTGGCACAAACGGTAGTTTAGCCGCAACCATTTCCGATTTATCTGAACAACAAACCTTATCGCATGATGTAAATTTTGACAAACGTGGAAATCCAAAAGCTAAAGATTGGTATATGATAGGAGGAATAACTGTAGGTTATGTGATTCAATCAAATTGTGCCCCACGGTTTTTGAATAGTCCTAAAAAACGCATGAAAAGATTATTTTGCCCATCCATATCAAAGCCTCGATAATTTAGATTAGATTTATTTATGTTCTACTTTATTTTTACTTTTGAAAAATAAAACAAAATTATAGTTAATGAATAAATTTACGATTGTATGTACCTCACTTTTATTGTTCATTGTTTTTAAATCAAAGGCGCAAAGTAGCACCATTCCTTTAGGCAGAGAAGATTATGATTGGATGAATCACATCATTATTTCAAATGGTAAAATTCCTGAAAACTTTAATCCAACTTTAAACTCATTAGACAGAAAAGATGTAATTGAATATTTAAATACTATTGATAGTACAGTATACACACCTAATAAAATGTACGAAGCAAATATTCAATCATTATGCGATGATAACTTTGAGTATGCTGAAGAAAGAGCGAATAATGAAAGTAATTACCCCATTTTAAAAACTATCTATAAATACCGATCAGATTTATATGCCTACAACGATCATAATTTTGTAATAAAGCTAAATCCGGTAATAAATTATCAACGTGGTTCAGCATCCAACAATCCTGGTAAATTAGTTCTAAACAGCCGTGGTGTTGAGGTTAGGGGAAATGTTACTGATAAAATTGGTTTTTATTCCTACTTTACTGATAATCAACTTAACGCTCCTAATTATGTAAAAGAATATATCCGCAATCATTATGCTGTACCCGGATTGGGTTACTATAAAGTATTTAAGAATGATGCAAGCCAACAAGATTACTTGGATGCACGTGGATATGTAACATTTTCGGCAGCCAAATATGTGCATTTTACATTAGGGCAAGATAGAAATTTTATTGGTGATGGAATTCGTTCATTATTTTTAAGTAACAATGCTAATTCAACTCCGTTTTTTAAAATTACAACACACTATAAAAAATTTGATTATCAAAATTTATATTTACAATTAACCAACGACTGGTTGGATAAGCATTACGATAAGCTATTAGCCCGAAAATTTGCTGTAATGCATCACTTATCATACAACGCTGCTGAAAATTTGCAATTCGGATTATTTGAATCTGTAATTTTAGCCCGAGCAAACAAGCAAGGTTTTGAACCAGCATATTTAAACCCAATCATCTTCACAAGGTCAGTTGAGCAATCGCTCGGAAGCCCTGATAATGCTTCAATGGGAATGGATGCAAAATATATTTTTAAAAAACGAATTCAATTTTATAGTCAGTTTTATTTAGATGAATTTAACTTCACTAACTTTAAAACAAGCCGAAAAACTTGGACAAATAAATACGCTTTACAAACCGGCATGAAATGGATAGATTTTGTAGGAATTAAAAATTTAGATGTTCAAGCTGAAGCAAATTTCATTCGTCCGTTTACCTATTCGCATCATGATAGTTTAGGAAATTATACTAGCTATAATCAAAATTTGGCCCATCCTAATGGTGCTAATTTAAAAGAGTATGTAGGTAAAATTTATTATCAAATAAATAATCGAATTAGTTTCACAGCCTATGGCTCAATAATTAATCAAGGCTTAGATTCATTAAACGGAAATTACAGCTGGGGCGGTAATCCTTTAGTGAGTTATAACAAACGAATCTCAAAAAAATCAAGTGACCCATCTATTAAAGATGCTAGCTATTCATATGATATTAGTAAAGGTGCGCCTGTGAAAATATTAGTAACTGATATTACCCTTACTTACAAATTAATGCACAATTGGTTTTTAGATTTTAATTTTGTTTACCGAAAACAACAAACCGATTATCAGCCTTACAAACGTGATGAATCATACTTTGGCATTGGTATCAGAATTAATACAACACGTACAAAATACTTATTTTAATATTTTATAGATGTTTGTTTTTCGTGTTTTACTTTTTCCATTTTCAGTTTTATATGGCTTGATTATTTTTGTTAGAAATTATTTGTATCAAACAAAAATATACGGCTCCGTTAGTTACGATTTTCCAATAATATGTGTTGGAAACCTTAGCACTGGCGGAACAGGTAAAACGCCACAAGTAGAATATTTAATAAAATTGGTACAAAAAAATAATTATCTACCAGCAACTTTAAGCCGAGGTTACAAACGGAAAAGCGTTGGTTTTGTATTGGCTGATGAAAATTCAACAGCCGATTTAATAGGCGATGAACCCTTACAATATTTTAAAAAATTTAAAAATATTTTTGTTGCCGTAGCTGAAAACCGAATATTGGGTATTGCTGAATTGTTAGCCACATCGCCTTCCATTGATGCAGTAATTTTAGATGATGCTTTTCAGCACCGAGCCGTAAATGCTGGATTTAATGTACTATTAACCAGATATGATACTTTATTTACTGAAGATTATTTATTGCCGATGGGTTTGCTTCGTGAATTTAGAAGCGGTGCAAACAGAGCTAATGCAATTGTTGTAAGCAAAATTCCTACATCGATTACGCATGAAAACAAAGAAAAAATAAAAGCATCTATCAAAAAATATTCATCGGCCCCAGTATTTTTTAGTTTCATAAAATACGGTGATGTATTTTCGTTTTTTAACAACGAACAAATAAACTCAAACCTTGAAACCGTATTATTAACAGGCATTGCTGATCATACATTGCTTTTAGAGCAATGTAAATTGAATGGAAAAAAAGTAATCCCTGTTTCATTTTCAGATCATCATCGCTTTGAAATTACTGATTTAGAAATGATGCACAGGGCTGTAATAAATGAAGGAAAAACATGGAATGATTTTAATTTAATCACTACTGAAAAAGATGCCATGCGATTAATGTCATTTAAGTTTTGGTTTGATGAAAAAAAAATAAATTTGTTTGTAATGCCTATTGAAGTTGATTTTATAGATGATAGCAAAACCAAGTTTGATGATTTGATTTTAAAATATATGCATCATGCAAAGCAGCAATAGCAATATTGTTTTTAAATATTATGCCATCTATAAACCATATCAAATGATGTGTCAGTTTAGCCCTGAAGGCAATAAGCAAACTTTATCACATTTAAATTTTAAGTTTGAAAAAGATATTTATCCGGTAGGAAGGTTAGATTTTGATAGCGAAGGATTATTGTTGCTAACCAATAATAAACAAATAAATAATCAATTACTAAATCCTGTAAGGCAGCATATTCGTGAATATTGGGTACAAATTGAAGGAACACCAACCTCCATTTTTTTTGATAAAATTCAACAAGGAGTTGTTATAAGTATAGATGGCAAAAATCATACAACACTACCAGCTTTTTGTAGATTATTAACTGTTGATGAAATAGAAAAAATACCTGAACGTACCCCTCCTATTAGAGTTAGAAAAAATATACCAGATACTTGGATTGCCTTACAATTAAAGGAGGGGAAAAATAGGCAGGTACGTAAAATGACTGCTGCATGCGGCTTTCCAACGCTTAGATTGGTGCGTTATAAAATCGAAAACCTTTCATTACCTAATTTTATTCCTGGTGAAATAATGCAACTACAATGGAGTGAACTCAGTAAATTATTAAATTTATAGATTCAAATAATAAGGTTTTAATAACCTAATAAATTCAGCGCTATAATCGCCGTTTCCATCTTTAATCAATAAATAATTTTTGGTTAAATCAGTTTTTGTTTTCGATAATTTAACCATCACTCTTTTACATTTTGTGTGAGTACTATCTTGAATAAAAACAATTTGTTCAATATTTAATTTTAGCTCAGGTAAGCGATGATGAGGTAATATTAAAAAAGCCTTGCCATCGTTGGATAATAAATTATTTAAAGCATCATTCAGCTCTGCCAAAGTTAATGCAGTACTATGTTTTGCAATATTTAGCTCTTTATTTTTGGCGATTAAATCACCTTGAAAATACGGTGGATTACAAATTATTGCATCATACTTTTTAGCACTATTTTTTACCAAATTTTGAACAGAGGTTAAATTACAGCTCAGTTGATGCGCAAATTTTGATGGAATAAAATTTTGGTTGGCCTGATGGAAGGCATTTTCATCAATTTCAATAGCATCAATTATAGCATCAGGATATCGCTGCGCTATCATCAAACTTAAAATACCTGTACCACAACCAATATCTAAAATTGATTTTGTATCACTTTTAGGATTTGCCCATGCACCTAGCAAACATGCATCGGTACTTACTTTCATAGCACAATTGCCTTGATGGATAGTAAATTGTTTAAATTGAAAATAGGTATTAGGCATTGAAAATATTAATATAAATAAATTGCACCACTACATGAATCCTTTGTAGCACCAGTGATTTCAGCCAATACATTAATTTCATTGCGCCATCTTAAAACCCCTAAAAAAGCAAAAATTATGGCTTCTTTAAATGAAATAATTTCATTGGTTGGTATAATAAAATTCCATTTTTCATTTTTTTTAAGTTCATTTATCAAACATGTATTATAAGCTCCGCCACCTGTAACTAAGCATTTTCGGTTAGTTATATTGTTGGGCAAACATGCATTGATTTGATGTGCAATATGCTCAACTATTGTTCGCATTTTATCTTCATTATTTATTGCAAACGGAAGAATATTTTTTTGATAAAAATCTTCACAATCTTTATTAGATAAGGATTTTGGGGCTTGCAATTGATAAAAATAAAATGAATTTAATAATTTCATTAATTCAATATTGCAATTGCCTTGTTGGGCTATTTCACCATTACTATCAAATGGTTTACCTTGTAATTGCGCTATATGATTCAACCATTGATTGCATGCTGAAATATCAAAAGCAGTTTTTTTATTTTCAAATGTTAAACTGATATTGCTAATGCCTCCTAAATTTAAACAAGCTGCAAATTCATCAAATAAAATAAAATCAGCCAAAGGTACTAGCGGTGCCCCTTGACCGTTTAAAGCCACATCAGTACTTCTAAAATCGCAAACAACTGGCAATTTAGTGAGTGCTGCAAGTGCTGCACCATTCACTATTTGTGTGCTATATTTTTTATTGGGTTGATGAAAAATAGTGTGTCCATGCGATGCAATAAAATCAATATTTTTAATTTGATTGGATGTGATAAAGTGAAGAATATTTTCTGCCCAAAATTCAGTTAATTCAATTTCGGTTTCAATAAATTGTAGGGCTGATGAATTGGTTACTTGGGTTAATCTTGATTGCCATAAACTACTATATTCAATAGTTTCAGCCTTTAATAAAGAAAATGACCACTTATTATTTTGTTTTTGAAAAGTACAATAGGCAATATCTAATCCATCTAATGAACTACCACTCATTAAACCAATTACATGATAAATTTGTGGGGTTTGCATTAGTTTTATTTTTCAATTTCACGATAATAGGAAAGAATATCAGTTGAGTCAATGCTTGTAAACTTTGCCTGCCTGAGCATTGTGATTAATTGCCCTCGGTGAAAAGTAGAATGATTAAAAATGTGTGCAAATGTTTTTGAATATTGCATGTGAAACAAATCACCATTTAATCGGCTAAATGAAAATTTGTCGGCAAAATTTTCTTCATTCAATGTTTCTATAAAAAATAAAATATCAGCTGAAGCTTGTTGCCAAATAGTAATTAATTCATCTTTTGAACCTTTGAAATTAGTGGCAATAAATTCAGGATTAGCCACTAATTGCCAACGCTCTAACCAAATTTTTTCAGCGGCTGCAATATGTAAGCAAGTGGCTTGAATACTTGAAAAACTACTTGTAATTTCTTGGTTAAATTGTTCATCAGTTAGTTGATTTACCCAACTAATAAATTTGTTGTTTGCCCAAATATTAAACTGGGCCATTTCAATGAAATAGTTTTTCATTTGGTATCCAATTATTTTTTTATACTTAAAATATATAGACTTATTGCTCGTATTTCAGGTTCGCCAATTTGTTCTTCAAATGCAGGCATATTGCCACGTCCATGAAATATAATATCACCAATATCATCCGCATTATCAAGTGCGGTTTTTGTTAAATTTGGTACATTGGGCAGCATTGATTCGCCTGCATCACCATGACATTTTTGGCAGTATTTGCCAAATAGGGTTTGCCCGTATACTACCATATCTTTATCGTTTTCAAGCAATACATTCCCAGTTTTATCTTTTGGTAAATTATTGCAAGCTATTGCAATAAGTAAGGTTGAAAAAATCAATAATTGTTTCATCTAATTAATTTTTAAAGTATTGATAATACATCTTTTTTAATAAAAGCAAGCGTACGATGAGTGGGTAAAGTGCCATCTAATTCATTTAGGTATTCATATAATTTTATACTAAATTCTTTTGATGGAGCATTGGGTGGAAGCTGCATTCCTATTCGGTTTATGGTCATAATCATTTCTTCTTTTGTGCTACGTACCATATCCCAAATTTCAGTGCTTACATAAATTTGCTGACTTAAATTATGCTCCCATTCCATCCGTATTTGGCTTACCATCATCAATTGTAATTCACCTGATGTCATGTTTTGAGTTCGCAATTTTTGTAACAAACTAAAAATATCAATTCGTTCCATCAGTAGCGCAAGCCGTTCGTAAGCTTGCAATCTAATAGGCGCAGTAAGGCTTCGGGTGTTTTCCTTCAGTTTAATTTCTTGCAATTTTAATTGATTTTTTAAAAATGAATTAATGGCATAGTAGGCTGTTGCAAAAACTATTATTGCAGGCAATGTGTATTTTAAAATTTCTATTATTTCTTTAAACATAATCACAAATGTAATGTTTTGATAAATGATGTGTAATTTTGAACCTTTAAATTAATAACAATTTTAGTATGGAAAATGTAGTAGTAGATTCACCCATTGTTTTTTCAGAAAGCGCCATTGCTGAGTTAAAACGATTAGTTGAAAAACAAGAAGATGTATCACAAAATATAAGAGTTGGTGTAAAAGGCGGTGGATGCAGCGGAATGACTTATGTGCTTGAGTTTGATAAAGAACAAGCAGGCGATATAATTTTGAATATTGATGGAATAAAAGTGTTTTTAAATGCATCGCATGAATTGTACTTGCATGGTATGATGGTTGATTTTGGTAGCGGATTAAATGATAGAGGATTTACATTTAAAAACCCGAATGCATCAACAACGTGTGGTTGCGGCACTTCATTTTCAGTGTAAGAATTAAATTTTTATTCAATCGCTTCCAATTAATTTTTATTGATGAACAAACGATATTTACTGATTGTGTTGATTTTGCTGAGTAAAATCAATTTTGCATCAACTTCTGATTCACTAAAATACGCTCATCGTTTTTTTTTGTATTGGGGCTACAATCGCTCATTTTATAGCAATAGCAATGTGCATTTAAAAGGAAATAATTTTGATTTAACTTTCTATCAGCTAAAAGCAAAAGATAAACCGTATCCATTTAATTTAAAAAATTACATTGATCCAACTTCTATTTGGGTGCCTCAGTATAATTATAGAGTAGGTTATTTTATTAATGATAAAGTATCCATTTCAATAGGATTAGATCACATGAAATATGTAGTTGATGGAACGCAAACTGCTGTGGTTAGCGGCTCAACGGTAGGCGCTAATTTTTCTGAACAGCCCAAATTTGATTCAGTATTTAGTGGCAAAGCAATGCCATTAAATGGTTTTATGTACTTAGATCATACTAATGGCCTTAATTTAATTTCATTAGATATTGATTATAGAAGCACTATTTTTAAAAGAAAAAAAATTGAAATCAATTTAAAAAGTGGTTTTGGCATTGCCGAAATGGTAACTAAATCTGAATTGCATTTAATGGGCTATGGTGTTGATAATGAATTTAATTTATGCGGCTTCGGAATTAGCTCATATCAAGGCATTGAGTTGGTAATTGGCAAGCATTTTTTTATACGCCCACAAGTACGATTTGGTTGGATTGATTTAACTGGCTTTTTATTAAATGGCAGATATGATAGTGGCAGAGGGTATCAAAATTTTGCATTTGTGGATGGGATGATAGTAGCTGGTAGTTATATTGGGGGTAAAAAGTTGAAAAATAAATTTAAATAGCCGCATTATTAAAATGATGTTCAATAAAATCAGCCATTTCAAGCAGGTTGTTAAAAATTAAATCCATTTCATCCGTTGTTTGATTGTTGTACTCTTTTCTATCATCAATAAAAATAGTGTACATGCCTAAATTTCTACCAAATTGCATATCGCTAATATTATTACCTACCATTATTGAGCAACTAAAATCAATCTCATTAAAATCTTGCTTTGCTTGCAAACCCATTCCGGTAGCTGGTTTGCGATGAGTGCTATTTATTTTATCAGTATCAGTACTATAATATATTTTATCAATTCTGCCATTGTTAGCAATTATTTCAGCTAACATATTTTGATGAATTTCATCTAAGTTTTGTTGCGTCATTAATCCTAAACCAACGCCACGTTGATTGGTTACAATTAAAATTAAATTAAAAATATTTGCCAACTTTTCCATGGCTGAAAGTGTGGTATCAAAAAAATTAAATTTACTCCAATTGCGTACATAATCACCTGGAGTATCATAATTTAAAACACCATCTCTATCCAAAAACAAGGTCCAATCGCCATCAATTTTTTTTATAAAATCAGTATTCATATTTTTTATTTATTGGGTTGATATTTTAATTTTAATCCTTCGGTAACCATTGCCACCGCTGGGCAAATCATACTATTTAAATAAGTGATTGCTAATTTATTATGCATTTTATTTTGCTGTGTGTGTGGGTAATCACGGCAAGCCCCAGGTCTGTTTTTATATACTGAACAATATTTATCATCACCCAAAAACGGACATGGCATTTGTTTAAAAACATAATCATAATCTTCATCAATTCGCAAATATTTTTCAGCAAATTGCGATGGTTTTAATTTTGTTTCAATGGCTAATTTATCAATGTCTTTATCTTTTAATAATGGCCCAGTGGTAGTGCAACAGTTGGCGCATTGTAAGCAATCAATTTTTTCAAAAGCTTCATCGTTTAATTGATTAACAATTGCATCTAAATCGTTAGGCTTTATCTTTTTTAAACGCTCGTAAAACTTTTTATTTTCAGCACTTTTAAGTTTTGATTGCTGTATTATTTTTTGATATTCAGGTAGCATTATTTTGGCTCAATAATTTTTGTTTGAGGCTCGTATAAATACACATTCACTAACCCTGCTTTTTTTCCACATGGTTTTATTTCATCTAATCTATTATTCATTTTATTGCCTGAATACGATATGCATACACGGTTTGAAAGTGAAAGCAAATCAATAATGGTTTCATTTTTATCAATTTGCAACAACCCTAAGTGCTTAATATCAAATAATGATTCATCAATAAATGTGAGTGGGTTATTTTCAACGCTTAAATAAGTTAATCGCTGCATGTGCAAAATATCTTCTAATCCAATATCTTTAATTTGATTGTTAGATAAATCTAGATAGGTTAAATTGTTGGTTAGCCTAACGGGTATTTTAGTGAGGTTGCAAGTTGCCATTGAAAGCGTTTTCAAATTTTTAAATGCTTTTGAATTATTGCCCCAAACACCTTTAAATTCATCTACAGGGTTGCCTGTTAAATATAACGATTGCAGCATATAAACACGTTCAAGGCAATCGGGCAATGATTTTATTTTGTTGTATTTTAGGTTTATTTCTTTCAATAAATAGTTATCATTAAAATCACACGGAATTTGTTCAATATTATTATTTTTTAAAATTAATCGCTCCAATTTGGGTAGCTCAAAAAGCTCTTTGGTAAGCACTCTGAATTTGCAATTAATGATTCGGATTTCACGGAGATTGGTGCAATTTTTAATATCTTCTGGTAAAAACGGAATTTCGTCATCAATTAAATTTAAAACTTCTAACGATTTCAGGTTTCCTATTCTATAATCAATTTTTTTAAGCCCATTGCGTATGGTAAGCTTTGTTAAATTAGGAAATTCATAAACCCCATCAGGTAATTTTTCAATATTGCTTAATGATAATTCTTTTACTTCATTGATATGCATGAATGCTTTTTTCAAATCGTTAAATCTACCAGATGGTTTACCAATTGGTGTTGCGGCAACAACCTTTTTTGCTGCATTTGATTTTTTATGTTGAGCATTACCTATCTGAAATCCCAAAATAAATATTAGTATAATAAGTGATAAACGCAATAGTAATTTATTTTTTTTATAAAGGTAAAACAACTACTTTTTTATGGTTTATAGAATATTATTTTAAAGTTATATTTTTAAACAAACCTTTGTTGGCATCAAATTTTGCAGCTACTTTTGAAATCTTAAAAAAAATATTTTGTTATGAAAAAAAATGTACTTGTTCTTGTATTTGCATTCATGTGCTTTAAAATTTCAAATGCTCAGTTTGGAGTGCCTTGCACTGATTTATTTATTTCGGAATATCTTTCGCCAGGGGCTGGTCATGCTGGTGATAAAAGTGTTGAAATTTACAATCCGTCCAGTGTAGCTATTAGTTTAGCTGGCTACAAATTAGCGCAATACTCTAATGGTACCTGTAATCCTACAAGCACATTTTCTTTTCCTAATAAAGTATTAGCACCTGGCGATGTATATGTTATTAATAATGGTGCTACAGGTGTTGATGCTTCAGTTGTTTTGGCAAGAGATACAACTTGGGGTAGTTTAAATTTTAATGGCAACGATTGGCTATTGTTGAAAAATGCGAATGGTGATACTTTGGATATTTTTGGACAAATGTGCATTAATCCTGGTACAGCTTGGGTTTTTCCGAATGGCGATTCAACTAAATATATGACCTTGGTGCGACAGCCTAATATTCATAATGGTACCAAAAATTTTACTCAATGGCAATCTGAATGGGTAAGTTCGCCGATGAATACTTTAAGCAATTTGGGTGCACATACTATGAACCCATGTTCATCAACTACACCTTCAATTGATTTTCAGGTGGTGGCTACAAGTGTTGCTGAAAGCGCAGGTACAGTTAATGTAGCAGTAAAATTAAATTCATCATCACCTAATATTGTTACTGTTGATGTGCAAGTGGCATTGGGTACAGCTACAAGTGGTAGTGATTATACTTTTGTAAATCAAACATTAACTTTTCCAGCAAATTCAATAGCACCACAATATGCTTCAGTTACAATTATTGATGATGCTGTAATTGAAGCCACCGAAGCTATTAAATTCAGAATTTTAAATCCAACAAATGGTGCCGTTATAGGTACCGATTCTTTTGAGTATGTATCAATAACAGATAATGATTTTGCAGCACCTACATTTCATTTTAGTACGCCAACTTTTAAAACCATCAATGAATCAAATACCACATTTCCTATTTTAGTAAATTTGGGCTCACCTTCAGCAAATGCCTCAACTATTGATGCAATCATTAAAATTGCCAACGCAACAAACAATGTTGATTATACAATTACCAATAATGGCACTATGAATTTTGCTGCCAACTCAGCAGGGCCTGATACTATTTGGGTAAGTATTATTGATGATTGTATTCATGAAACTTTAGATTCAATTTATTTAGTTTTACGAAATCCATCAGGCGCAAACGTAGTAGGTAATGATAGTATTTTTAAAATATTTATTGGTGATAATGATGGAATTCCATCGGTTTCATTTTCAACCACAACACCAACCATTAATGAAAACGTGGGTGTTTATAATGTAAATGTTTCTATTCAAACACCTAATTGCGATACTACAACAATTACTGTAAATGCCATTGGCGGAAATGCAATTTCAGGAACAGATTATATGGCTTCATTTCCAGTTACTTTAACTTTTTTACCAAATTCAACCACAACCCAAATTGTGCCCATAACAATAATTGATGATGCAATTGTTGAAGGATTAGATTCAATAATCTTACAACTATCAAACCCTACTAATGGAGCTACAATTTTTGTATCAGCCAAAAAAATATATATTCAGGATAACGATGTAGCCCTTGTTACAAGTGTTGATTTTGCTACTACTTCAATCACAAAAACTGAGGCAGATGGATTAGTAAATATTGCATTAGTAGTTACAAATCCAACCACTGCGGCAATTACATTACCATTTACTATTAGCGGTACATGTACACAAAATTTAGATGATACCCTATTCTCAACATCACCCATTACAATTGCAGCTAATGCAACATCAGCAACAATTCAATTAAATATTATTGATGATGTTTTGATTGAAAGCAATGAAAATGTAATCATTACTTTAGGCAACCCTACCAATGCAACTTTAGGCACTAATGCAACCTATACTTTAACCATTACTGATAACGATTTTAATGGCATAAACCCAGCAATAAATAAGGATATTTTGTTGGTATCACCTAATCCAGCTACCAATCAAATCACAATAAACAATAGCAATCAATTAGTTATTAGTAGTATAAAAATCACAAATTTATTAGCACAAGTACAAATATTAAATCAACCAATAACTATAGCCGGAGTTAATACAAATATTGATATTTCTGAATTACTCAATGGCATTTATTTTATTAAAGCAATTGATGTGAAAGGAAATTCATTTACTACAAAATTTATGAAGCAATAATGTTTTCAATAGCCATACATGGTGGTGCAGGCACACTTACTAAAAGCATGATGAATGCTGAAAAAGAGCAGCAGTATTTATTAGCTTTAGAACAAGCTACACAAGCCGGTAAAATTATTTTGGAAAATCATGGTAGCGCATTAGATGCCGTTGAAGCCGCTGTAATCTCATTGGAAAATTGTCCGTTATTTAACGCCGGAAAAGGTGCTGTATTTAATCATAAAGGCGAACACGAATTAGATGCATCCATCATGTTTGGCAAAAATACATCAGGTGGTGCAGTGGCAGGCGTAAAGCATATTGCCAACCCTATTTCATTAGCTAAAGCTGTTCTACAAAAATCAAATCATGTAATGTTGATGGGTGAAGGTGCTGAGCATTTTGCTAAAGAGCAAAATTTTGAATTGGTTCACCCTTCTTATTTTTATAATCAATTTAGATATGAGCAATGGCAACAAATTAAGAATGAAGATAAATTTATGTTAGATCATTCAGTTGCTCTTGCTGAAAAAAAGAAAGGCACTGTTGGCGCAGTAGCATTAGATGAATTTGGAAATATTGCTGCCGCTACTTCAACGGGTGGTATGACTAATAAAAAATGGGGAAGAGTAGGCGATACACCTATTATAGGCGCAGGCACTTATGCCAATAATTTAACTTGTGGTGTTTCATGCACTGGGCATGGCGAATTTTTTATTGAGCAAGTGGTAGCTTACGATGTGCATTGTTTAATGTTATATAAAAATTACACGTTGCAACAAGCTACTGAATTTGTAGTGTTAGATAAACTTAAAAAAATAGATGCTGAAGGCGGCTTAATTGCTGTTGATACTCACGGTAATATTTCATTAACTTTTAATTCGGAAGGCATGTACCGAGCCAGTTATAAGGAAAATGATGCAGAAATATATACAGCTATATATGCCTAATAAAATATTATGGATTGCTTCCAAACTGAAATCCCAACCCTAAACTTAATCCACCAGGCGAAATTGCATTAATTGAATTTTTGGCATCATCTGTAATTTTATCAGTTGATAAAACATTAAATTTGTTAGTGCCTGACATAGCAATGCTAACACCAAAATGCAAATAAAAACGGCTATTGGTGCTTATTCGCCAATATTTGTAAGCATTTGCACATAAATTAAGTTGTGGAATTAATTCTAATGGCACAGTTTTATTAACCACCTGATTACCTACAGTTGTTGGTATATTTGGAGCATTAAATTTTGCACTTCCTCTTGAATAGGTAAGCCCCATACCATAGGCCCAACCCAAACAATGTGGTTTAGTATAATATTTTGCTACTAATCCAAATTTGGTATTCCAAGTGCTTATTCCAAAGCCATGAGCAATAGTAAATTGATTTTTTATAGGCACTTCAAAATTTAGCGCTAAAAAACCATAAGGATTATTAATACCCATTGATGTGCCTATATAAAATGGGGAATAGGAGGATTGAATTACTTTTTTTTCAGTTGCTTTTTTAGCTTCAAATCCTTGCGCATTTGTTATCATTGAACAAGCCGCTAACACAATAAACAAGATTATTTTTTTCATTATTATTTTTTTATAAAAGTAGTAAAATTTTCAAAATTGGTTTTACTAAATCATTCATCAATTTTCCATTACTTTTGCTGACTAAAATTTTCAAAAACAAAATATATGTACACTGATAAATTTGAATACCACGATTATTATTTGATGGATGAATTGTTATCTGATGAACACAAATTGATTAGAGATACGGTTCGTCAATGGGTGAAAAAAGAAGTTTCGCCGATTATTGAAGATTATGCTCAAAAGGCTGAATTTCCTGTGCATTTGGTAAAGCAATTGGGTGAAATTGGTTGCTTTGGTCCTACCATTCCTACTGAATATGGCGGCGGCGGATTAGACCAAATTAGCTACGGTTTGATGATGATGGAATTGGAGCGTTGTGATAGCGGCTTGCGTTCTACAGCATCGGTACAAGGCTCGTTGGTAATGTATCCAATTTATACTTATGGCAGCGAAGAACAACGCAAAAAATATTTACCCAAATTGGCAAGTGGCGAATGGTTAGGTTGTTTTGGATTAACCGAACCAAGCCATGGTAGCGACCCTGGCAGTATGATTACTAATATTAAAGATGCAGGTGATGGCAAAAATGTGATTTTGAACGGTGCAAAAATGTGGATTAGCAATGCGCCATTTGCACAAGTGGCGGTGGTTTGGGCAAAAAATGAAGCTGGTAAAATTCAAGGAATAATTGTTGAACGTGGCATGGAAGGATTTACTACGCCTACTACTCACGGCAAATGGAGTTTACGAGCCAGTGCAACTGGTGAGTTGGTTTTTGATAATGTAAAAGTGCCTAAAGAAAATATTTTACCAAATGTACAAGGTTTGAAAGGTCCATTAGGTTGTTTGAGTTCAGCCCGTTATGGTATTGCTTGGGGCGCATTAGGTGCAGGTTTGGATTGTTATGATACCGCTTTGCGTTATTCAAAAGAAAGAATTCAGTTTGGAAAACCAATTGGGCAATTTCAATTAACACAAAAAAAATTGGCTGAAATGATTACTGAAATTACCAAAGCGCAATTATTAACTTGGCGATTAGGTGTTTTGAAAAATGAAGGCAGAGCAACCGCTGCACAAATCAGTATGGCGAAACGCAACAATGTGAATATGGCCATTCAAATTGCCCGTGAAGGTCGTCAGATATTAGGCGGTATGGGCATCACAGGCGAATACAGCATGATGCGCCATTCAATGAATTTAGAAAGTGTTATCACTTACGAAGGCACACATGATATTCATTTATTAATTACTGGGCAAGATGTTACTGGCTTAAATGCGTTTAAATAAAAATTTTAGTCAGATAAAAAAAAGCCGATTCTAATTTAGAATCGGCTTTTTTGTTGACTTGAAAATGTATAATATTATAAATTTCCTCTTAATGCTTGTTCTCTTTCTATTGATTCGAACAAGGCTTTAAAGTTGCCTTTACCAAATGATTTAGCGCCTTTGCGTTGTATAATTTCGAAGAACATGGTTGGTCTGTCTTGCACAGGCTTTGTAAATATTTGTAATAAATATCCCTCATCATCTCTATCCACCAAAATTCCTAATTTTTTTAATGGTGCAATTTCTTCATCAATATTTCCAACTCTTTCTGTTAGTTCTTCATAATAACTATCAGGCACTTTTAAAAATTCAACACCTCTGTTTGTTAATTCTGTTACTGTAGCAACAATATCTAAAGTGGCTACGGCTATATGTTGTACGCCTTGCCCATGATAAAAATCTAAATACTCTTCAATCTGCGATTTCTTTTTTCCTTCAGCAGGTTCGTTAATTGGAAATTTTATAAACCCATTTCCATTGCTCATTACTTTACTCATCAATGCCGAATATTCGGTTGAAATATCTTTATCATCAAATGATAATAAATTATAAAAACCCATTACTTCTTCATAAAATTTTACCCACGTATTCATCTCGTTCCAACCCACATTGCCAACACAATGATCAACGTATAACAAACCTACATCAGCCACTTTTGCCACGTTTGTCCAAGGTTTATAACCTGGTAAAAATGCGCCTTTATAATTGGTACGTTCAATAAATATATGAACTACATCACCATATAAATGAATGCCACTTTTTTTCACTTCGCCAAATTCATCACTTTCGGTAACAGGCTGTAAATAAGGCTTAGCGCCACGTTTAACGGTTTCGTTAAATGCTTTTTCGGCATCATCTACCCACAATGCTAATACATGTACACCATCGCCATGTTTGTTGTGATGCTTAGCAATAAATGAATCGGGCGTTAATGATGAAGTTAATACCAATCGTATTTTTCCTTGTTGCAAAACGTACGAACATTTATCACGTAAGCCCGTTTCTAAGCCTGCATAAGCCACAGGCTGAAAGCCAAAAACATATTGATAATACAAAGCCGATTGCTTGGCATTGCCCACATAAAGTTCAATATAATCAGTGCCTTTTAAGGGTAAAAAATCGGCGGCTGTATTTTCATTTGGTCTGGATGAATAAGCAGTAGTTGTTGACATTTTTAAAAAATTATTTGAATGGCAAAATTAATGAACCTTTTTGTAAAGTCGAATTTCAACCAAGCCTTTATTCCACATTTTTTCCGTTTTATAATTTTGATACAATAAATTGATTTGTTGAGGTGTAAACGATGTTGAAATATTGCTTTGCAAAACGTAATCAAAA
>JBEANU010000072.1:0-9412 GCA_041165265.1 Bacteroidota bacterium
GATTTTCAAATCGGGACTTCAAACAATTTTGCTTTTTTTTGCTCTACTGATAAATTTTCTTAACGCTAATTTTTACAATGCCGCTTTAAATCATTGAAATTGACTTTTTGAGGCTTGACTATTTAGGGAAAAGAAATTAATAAGGTAGCTCCTACGAAGCTTTGCATTTGTAAGCAGATTCATTTTATTATTAACAGTAAGCTACTAAAGGAGCAAAATTCTTTTGCATTAAAGTGCCATAGGAACATCCTGTTACTAGCAATACCAACCGAACAACATCTAAAGCTCCGTGGGAATCGACTTTTTGCGAAAAGATATTTTTGTTTGATCAACTTGCTTATTGTTTTTAATAATTGCTAAACATCAAGCTTTAAAATCACTTCAACGTATTTGTCAACATGAAATTGCTGATTACCCTTTCACATCTACAAACACAAAACCATTTTGAGCGGCTTGTTTTTTGATAGCTTTTATGATTGAATTTCCTAAAGTATTGGTTGATGGATTTTTTTGATGTTGCTGAATATATTGTTGTCGTTGAACTGCCAACTTATTTACTTTCAAATTATAATAATCCCGTTCTTTTGATTTTTGTTGAATGATAACTTTCTTTTCTTCTAATTTTTTTCCTTTTAATTCAGCTGGCAATTCATCTTCATTGGCTTTTGCAATAAACCCTTCATCCGTTTTTGAAGCATCAACCACATCCCATTTTTCATTTTTATAAACCGCTTTTGATTTTGAAATGGAACGACTAATTTTTGCTGAACCACTCATACTTTCAGCATTAGCATCTTGCTGAATTTGATTCATTTTGTAAGCTTCACCAGCAGCACCATAACTCATATAAGTAGTATTGATACTATCATTTAGTTTATTAATTGTAGCATCATACGGTGTTGCAATTTCAATATATTTTTCATTTTGATTAATGAAAAAATATTCCCCATGTGTCAACTCGGCACCATCTTTCCAACTTTCATTAATGCCTGTTATTGCATCACCACAATGAATTGTATTCACAAAAATCTTTTTATTTAAAGCCCTTGAACAAGAAGTTTTATAACCAATTCCGCCTTGCGTAAAAGGCTCATTGCCTGCAATAAAAATCACACGATATACCGAGTCTAAATTATTCCATTTCAATTCATCTAAACTGCTGTTAATTGCCCAGCCACAATATTCTTCACCGCCATTGGTTTGCAAACCAAATAGTACTTGCGAAATAGTATCTAAATCAGATGTATAATTCAGCAACTGTTTTACAAACCCTTTATCAGCATTGTTGTTGGTTCTGCCGTATTCATATAAAGCAATTTGCAAATTAGCAGTTTGACCATTTTTGGTAGCCAATGAAACCTGATTTACAATATTCCAAAGTTCAGCTTTTGCCTGACCAATTAATCCATCCATACTATTACTCACATCTAACAATAAAGCTAATTGAATCACATTTTTTGGATTGGGTTTGGCTGGAATTGGCGTAGGCGTTGGGTCAACTAAAGCGGCGGCATTTTCACTTTTTAATTGACATGCAAAAAATAAAGTAATGAATAATAAATAAAAGCTTTTCATGATGATGGATTTTAAAAAATTAGAATGTTGCATGGGTAAAATATTTTCATATCAGATGAATGCCATTTTATTATTCCATAAAAAAAGCCGCATTATTTCTAATACGGCTTTCTGAATTATAATTCTTGTAGTCCTAATTCAAATTATTTATCACTTTCGTTTTAGGATATTTCACACTATACGAAAGCCTCATTGTTTTGTTTTCCTGTGGTTTTAAATCAAAGCGCCAAGTTAATTGCGCTTTTTCTTCATCCACTTTTGCGTTTGATTTTTCTTTTAATTCTATTTCAATTTCTTTATCAGTTGTTATTGGATATTGGTCTAATACAATTAATTGAATGGCATCTTTTTTTGTATTTCGAATAGTGATATCGTAAGTAAACTCTTCCAATCTATTTGTTCCAATCAATTTTGATGATGAATAATCTTTCACTTTCATGCGTTTGATAATTATTTTTTTATCTCTACCCAAGCTGAAACTTAAGGTATCACGGGTGTTTCGGGTATCTACATAACTTTGTCCTACATAAGTTCCTTCAAAAAAAATATTCGCATTGGCTGGTAATAAATTTAGCTTTTCCCAATCCGTAATTCTGGCTAATAAGAAAGCATCTTTATCCAATTTTGGCACAGCATAATATTGATATGTTGCAGGTAATTCATAATCAACCATACTTACTAAATGTATTTTTCCATCAGCCGGAATATCATATTTTAAATCAATATCAAAAGTTGCATTGAGCTGTGATTCAGTAACCGTAGTATATTGCGCCAATGAACCTTGTTGTTCAGGTGCACCTGCATCCCATTCATATGCAGCCGAATTAGTGCTACTTAATGTGTTATTCAAACTATACGTGTTCATAGTTGGTGCTTGCGTAATGGCTTGTGTTGGTGTTGATGAAGGTCTTGCGGCTTTGTATCTTTGTTGCGTATATACAGCACCAAATTGCAAATACCAAGGCTGCATCACAGGGCTTGTACCACTTTCATTTGGATTACCTGTACTTATAGTTAGTTTTACATCATCCCATGGCATTCCTGTATTTTGCCATACTTGTGCTTTATAAAATAATTTTATTTTTGATTGAATGTTTTCGCAACGCAAATCGTAAATTGGCGTCCAACCTGCATTTGGTGTCATATAAGTTAAATTGAAATCAGCATTTGATGAACCATTAGATGAAATTTGCAAAACTACTTCACCAATTGGCTGAGTAAGTTTTGCATTCTCTTCATTAATTTGATTGGATACACGAGTTATTTTTTCTTGATTTTTTAATGACTTACTATCCACATCCATCAAATCATTTTTTATCTGAATAGTTTTGGTAAATGTATAATCCATCAGCTTTTGCAACTCAGCTACTGACATTCCTGTATTAGCGCCACCAACCACTTTGTTGGCTGCTAAAGTTACAATTTGGTCATCCAATACTGCACGTTGGTTTTCTAATTTTTGATTGATGCTATTTAATATTTCCAATGTATCAGTTAGCATTTTCATGCGTTCCGATTTTTGATTTTGTGTTAAATAATTCATTCGGTATTCAGTTGATTGAATAGTAATTCCTTTTTCAGAACCTACTTGAAGAGTGCTTTGGTTAAGGTTTGCAGGTAATCCTTGAACAATAATGGTAGATTGCCCAGAAGGAATTTGCGCTTTGAACGTATTCGTAATTTCAGCGCCTTGTAAATAAATTACGGCTGATTTAATAGTTGCTTTAGTGGTGATTTCTTTTTCAGCAAATGAAAATTGAACAGAAATAGAAATGAATGAAACGAGAAGTAAGGTTTTTTTTATCATGCTTTTTATATTTTTAGGTATAGATTATTGTAACGTCAAAATTCCACAATCATTATTCAATAAAATTTTTTAACTGAAAATTTTTTTGTGAAATAAAAATTCCGAATCCTTTTTTGTGCAACCATCTTGCCAAATATTCTTGTTCGGTTTGCCCAGGCGTAGGAATAAAAATTACTTTTTTATTTAAAGCCTCCAAATCCATTACAGTGCTATATCCGCTTCGGCAAATAATTTTTTTTGCTCCTGCTAAATAATAATACAATTCAGTAGCCGCAATGGAGGAATGGTATTCAACATTATTTGGTAATTGCTTTTGGATTGAATTATCATTAAAAATTCCACCAACAATAATTACTTTTTGGTGATTGAGTTTTACTTCAAAAAGTTGATTAATTATTTTTTGCTCCCAAATTGTTCGCTGCGGTTCAGGTCCTGAAATCAAAATCAAAATATCAGATTCCACATTGCTTTTTTGAGGAACAAAATTTTTAAATCGGCTTAATGGTTCAATAAATTTTAAATTTTTTAACGCTGAATTAGAATGCGATAATTTTCCGCTTAGGTTATTGTTTGCATCTGCATAATCAGGAATCCAACATTCATCAAACTGCTTTATATATTTTTCAAAAATATATTTTGTTAGATGTTCAAAAAAACCAAATGGCTTATCAATACTTAGTTTCAGCTGATGAGTAATAAAAACAGAATGAACTGAAGGATGATACAATCCATATCTATTATCTGAAATAACAATATCTATTTTTTCAGATGAAATAAATTTATTCAACCAAATATTTTCATTCTTAATGCATTTTAAAAGGTGTTTTGATTGTTGCAGCATTTTTACCCACAGCCAATTTCCGTTGGTTGAATATTGAATATTATAATTGAATAATTTTATAAATTTTAATTGAGGAAATTCAGATTTCAATAAAACTTCAATGGCTCCATCAGCCGCAATCCACACTTCATTTTTGTTTTGTAGCAATTCATAAATGATAGGAATACAACGTGTTGCATGCCCTAAACCCCAATCAAGCGGAGCTACTAAAACTTTTTTATGTTGAAAATTAATAAGCACTTAAAATTAAAATGCTAAAATAGTGAAACCAAAGTTTAAATTTGTAGCATAATGAATCGTATTAAATTATTAGTAGAAAAAATACCAGCACCACTTCGCAATATTTATTTATTGTCATTTATTTTTTTTATTGTTTGGATGTTGTTTTTTGATGGCAATAATTTTTTCAATCAACTCACTACCCAAAAGCAGTTAGATAAATTAAATGCTCAAAAACATTTTTTTGTAAAAGAAATTGAAAACGTAAATCAAACCCGAAGTGCATTATTTACCAACCCTGCTAATTTAGAGCGTTTTGCACGTGAGCGCTATTTAATGAAAAAAAGTAATGAAGATTTGTTTTTAATTGAAATTGATTCCACCCAATAGTGCTTCAATAGCACTAGCAAAATTCAACTAATTTGCATTTTTTAATACGTATCTACGGAAAATTGTAAAAAGTAATTTCATTATTACATTAAACAAAATTTGAAAGTGTGATTAAAATCATATTTTGGGTAGAAGCCTTTATTGTACAAGGTTTATGGCTGTTGAGTAAAACAATTTTCATTTTTATTAACATTGTGCTATTAAATTTGAATTTCGCTTCCTATTTTTGCCAACATCTAAAAAAACGGCTCATTAATATTTCTATTGAATAATATATGCAAAAACTAAAAACCTCTGTATTTAAGCCTTTTCTGGCGGTTTTGTTTTTAACTTTTTTTGTTGCAAAATTTTCGGTTGCTGCCGTTGATGGCGAAGCAATTTTCAAAAACAACTGTTCAAGTTGTCATAAAATAAATGCTGATTTAACCGGTCCGGCTTTAAAGGACATTGAAAAGCGAAGAGACAGAGAGTGGATACACAAATGGGTGCACAACTCATCAGCCGTAGTAGCAAGTGGCGATGATTATGCCGTTAAGTTATTTAACAAGTGGAGTAAAACTCAAATGACTGCATTTCCTAACTTGAAAGATGAGGAAATTGATGGCATATTGGATTATATTGGGAGCTATAAAGAACAAACACCTACTAATAATGCTGGTACAGGCGATGGAGCAGCTAAAGATGATAATAATGATTCCATCTATTTTTTAGTATTGTTGTTAATCATCTTTTTAGTAGTTTACTTATTAATTGGTAAAATCAATCGCAGTTTAATTCATTTAGTAAATGAAAAACAACCAGGCGTTTTACCTCAGCCTATTCCATTATACAAAAACCGCCGCATGATTGGCTTTTTAATTATTTTAGCGGTAATCTTTGTAGGATATCGGGCAGCTGATTCATCAGTAGATATGGGTCGTTCACAAGGCTATATGCCAACTCAACCTATCAAATATTCTCATAAATTACATGCAGGTGCAGTTGAAAAAGGCGGAATGGCCATTGATTGTAAATATTGTCATGTTGGAGTTGAAAAAGGTAAACAAGCAGGCATTCCAACAGTAAATATTTGTATGAATTGTCATAAAGCTGTAAGCGAAACAGTAAATGGAACTGGCAAAGAAGAAATTGCTAAAATAAAAAAAGCATACGAAACAGGTCAACCTATTGAATGGGTTCGTATTCATAACCTACCTGACCATGTATATTTTAATCATGCCCAACATGTTAAAGCTGGTGGTTTAGAGTGTCAAACTTGCCATGGCGAAATTCAAGAAATGGAAGTTGTAGCCCAGCATTCACCTTTATCAATGAGTTGGTGTATTAACTGCCATCGTGAAACTAAAGTATTATTTAATGATAATAAATACTACGCCATGTATGAACAATTACATGAAAAACTTAAAAAAGGTGAAATCAAAGGCGTTACCGAAGCTATGATGGGTGGCTTAGAGTGTCAAAAATGCCATTACTAAATTCAATACTTAGCACTGGGTAATCAGTATTAAGTAAAAGCAAAAGTTTATAATTTAAAGTTCAGGTACTAAGTACTCAATACTAAATACTAACAAAAAAGATGGAAAAAAAATATTGGAAAGGTTTTGAAGAAATGCAGGAAACTGCTGAACACAAAGCAATCGTAAAAAACGAATTTAAAGAGGAGTTACCGATTGTTGAAATGTTTAACGAAACTATTGGTGATAAAAATACAGGTAGAAGAGATTTCTTGAAAGTAATGGGATTTAGTGTTGCAGCTGCTACATTAGCTGCAAGCTGCGAAATACCAGTACGTAAGGCAATACCTTATGTAATAAAACCTGAAGAAGTAGTGCCAGGTGTGGCTAATTGGTATGCTTCAACGTATGCTGATGGCGGTGAATATTGTAGTATTATAGTAAAAAGTAGAGAAGGGAGACCAATTAAAATTGAAGGCAATCATCAAAGTCCAATTACACAAGGCGGAACAAGTGCAAGAGTTCAAGGCAGTGTATTAAGTT
The DNA here is from genome assembly GCA_041165265.1 of Bacteroidota bacterium. Lineage (GTDB taxonomy): Bacteria > Bacteroidota > Bacteroidia > Chitinophagales > CAIODY01 > CAIODY01. Next base: position 6,830 of record JBEANU010000072.1, read on the forward strand.
TGTACGATACCAACAGAAGTAAGGCACCAATAATGAATAAAGCCGAGGCTTCATGGGATAGTATTGATGCGGCAATAAAAGCAGAATTAGCTAAAGGCGCAACAGCTATTGTAACATCTACTATTTTATCACCAACAACAAAATCTGTAATTGCAGATTTTATAAAAAAATATCCAGGAAGTAAGCATGTAACTTACGATGCACAATCGTATAGTGGCATATTAGATGCTAATCAATCCACCTTTAATAATCGAGTATTAGCGTCTTACAATTTTGATAAAGCAGATGTAATTGTAAGTTTTGGCGCTGATTTTTTAGGAACTTGGATTTCACCAGTTGAATTTACAAAACAATATGTTCAAGGTCGTAAATTAAATAATGGTAAAATGGAAATGAATAAGCATTTCCAAATTGAATCAAATTTAAGTTTAACAGGAGCTAATGCTGATGAAAGATTAGTGATTCATCCAAGTCAGGAAGGGTTAGCAGTTGTAGGATTACATTCAATTTTAAATGGTGGTACTAGCAATATTAAAGGATTAGATAAAGTTGCAAAAGCATTATTGGCAGCACCAAAAGGTGCATCATTAGTGGTTTCAGGAAGCAATGATGCAAATATACAAATGGTGATTAATAGCATCAATAGCTTGTTAGGCAACTACGGCAATACTTTAGATGTGCATCATCATTCAAATTATTCAGAAGGTAATGATGCTGAAGTAGCAACATTAATAGAAGAAATGAATGCAGGCAAATTAGCAACTGTAATGATAGTAGGTTGTAACCCAGCATACGATTATCCAAATGAATCATTTGCCAAAGCAATTTCAAAAGTAAATTGTCGTATTTCATTTAATGATAGAATGGATGAAACAACTAAACTTTGTAATTTTCACACCCCCGATCATCATTATTTAGAAAGCTGGAATGATGCCTCACCAAAAGTTGGTCATTATAGCATCTGCCAACCTGTTATAGCTCCATTATTTAAAACACGTCAGTTTCAAGATAGTTTATTAAAATGGATAGATTGCCCAAGCGACTACTATAGCTATTTACAAGAAAATTGGACTAATAATATTTTAAACGGAGATATTAATGATTGGGATAACGCTGTTAAAAATGGTGTTTTTGCATCAGGTTCAATTACATCAACTATTAAACATGTTGAAAAAGTAGAAACAAAATCAGACGATAAAAAAGCAACAGTTGCATCAGGCTCAACACTAAATGTTGCATCAGCAATAGCAGCTATTAATAGCACTTACAATGGTAAAACAGATGCTATGGCAGTTGTTTTATATGAAAAAGTAGCCATTGGAAACGGTAAAAACAGCAATAACCCTTGGTTAATGGAAATGCCTGATCCTATAACCAAAACTACATGGGATAACTACGCATGTGTATCTTACAAAACAGCTTTAGATTTAGGATTATTAGAGAATAACGGAAGTTTATTTAGTGACCACAAACCAGTTTGGGACGCTAAAGAAACTAAAATGATAACTTTAACTTTTGGTAAAACAACAGTTAAATTACCAACCTTAGTGCAACCAGGTTTGGCCGATAAAACTATTGCAATTGCAGTAGGATTTGGAAGAACTGATGGCGGAAGAGTAGCAAATAATGTTGGTGAAAATGTATTTCCATTCAAAACATGGAGTAATGGCACTTGGTTAACTTCAGCATTCGGAGTTAGCGTATCACCATCTACTGAAAAATATTCTTTATCACAAACTCAAACGCATCATAGCTACGAAGGTAGAAGAATTATTAAAGAAACTACTTTAGCTAAGCACAAAGCAAACCCTAAAGCAGTAAATGAGGATAGAGAAGAAATAAAGGCAATGGTTACTACCCTTTATGGGGATGATAAGCGTTACGGTGAACACAAATACCAAGGTCATAAATGGCACATGGCTATTGATTTAAATAGTTGCACAGGTTGTGGCAACTGTACAATTGCATGCCAATCTGAAAATAACGTTTCGGTAGTAGGCAAAGAGCATGTAGGCAGAGGTCATGAAATGCATTGGATTCGTATTGATAGATATTATTCAGTGGGCAATAATGAAGGTGGTTACAATACCATGGAAAAAAATATCAATGCTGAACCTAATTTTCAAAACGTTCAAGTAGTATTTCAACCAATGATGTGTCAGCATTGTGCTAATGCACCATGTGAAAACGTATGCCCAGTAAATGCAACCAATCATAGTAGTGAAGGTTTAAATCAAATGGCTTACAACAGATGTATTGGTACACGATATTGTGCAAATAACTGCCCATATAAAGTAAGAAGATTTAATTGGTTAGATTGGAATGGTGCTGATAGCTTTGATGATAATATGTTTGCAGAGGTTGAAGGAATGGGTATGGCTGAAAACTTAACTAGAATGGTGTTAAATCCAGATGTTACAGTAAGAGCTAGGGGTGTAATTGAAAAATGTTCATTCTGCGTACAACGTATTCAAGAAGGAAAATTAGAAGCTAAGAAAAATGATATGATGTTAGCAGATGGAATGATTCGTACTGCTTGCCAATCATCATGCCCTGCAGATGCAATTGTGTTTGGTGATATCA
>JBEANU010000073.1:0-9285 GCA_041165265.1 Bacteroidota bacterium
TTTTGGTAGCATATACAAATCTGCCGCTTTTTTATCGCTTTCTTAACTTTTTCGGCAGATTTTTACACCCTCTTTTCTCAACAAATCCATTACTGATAAGACTTATAGACTTTTTGAGGGACGACTAATTAATCGTACATCTCTGTTTTCAAAACTATTTTAAAACGTATAACTATACCCAATATTCCCCAACACATTGTTAGCCGCAGCTTTGCCTACCACAGTTCTATTTTGATTCATAATACTCAACATCAAATTATGATTTTTGAAAAAAGTATAGGTTGAGTTGAATCGTACATTAATCACATTAGATTTAGGTTGACTAACAATTGAAGAAACACTTTGATTGTAAGATGTACTCAATCCTAACATTAATTTCTTTTTCAACAATCGGGAGGTGATACCCAAGGTAGGCCCCATAATAGTATTTTTAGTGGCACCCAAAATATTGTAGCTGTAATTAAAAGCCGAAATTAAGTTGATACCTACCTGCACAAACATAATGTTGTAAGCCGCTGTGCCATTGTAAAAATTGGTGTTGTTATCCGTTTGCTCTTTACCACCTTGCTTAGCTGTAACATCCTGATAGCTTGCATTTAAGTTAATATTTTGAACAAGTTGTTTTGATTGTTGCACAACAAAATTCAAATTCAAGTTGGCGTTTTGTGCTAATTGAACATAATTTAAAGTATCAAAGTTTTGAAACTGGTTAGTTTGATTTACGGATTGAAACAAAGGTTTTATGTTCATGTACGTTTGAAAATTACTGTAGTTTGCATTTACCGAAATTCGTTGGCTGGGATTGAAACCCAAATTTCCTGCAAATACATATCGCTTGTTGTTGGCCGATTTTGAATCATCTAAATTATCACGTTGTAAACCCACATTGCTGCTAAATGAAATTTTATTTTTTAGAAACTGCTTTGCAAAATTGATAGTTACATTTTCTAAATCATTGGCAAAAAAGTAAGCCCCTAAAGTTTTGTAGCCTGGGTCAATTCGTTCGTAGCCAATGCCAATAGTAGCTGATTTAATATGCAGGTTAGCCTGAGTTTTCAGGGCTTTGTAATAAGCGGTTGAATTTTGTTGTTGAATTACTTTGCTCATCAAATTAGTTGCTTTTGTATTCACTTCAGAAGTATCTCTTATATCTTTTGTTAAAGCACTCATGGCATATTCGGCTATCAATTCAACATTAGCAATAGGCTTTAAAACAGTATTAAAACTGGTTACTAAATTCTTTTGTGGCAGAATGTTTACACTGTCTGGTTTGTTTACCAACGAATTTAGTTTATCAGTAGCACCAAATACAGTAACCCCTAATGCTACTTTATTATTAGCAGTAGTATAAAGTATTTTGCTACCGTAGCCCATACGCTGATAGGCAGGCAAGCTGGCTACATTATTCTTATCATATTCCACCGCTTTTTGCAAACGACCATACATGCCGCTGATTTTAAATCTTCCTTTTGGTGTTAAATCTACACCACCACCGGTAAACAAATGTCCGTTTAAAGTGTAAGGCGAAAAAGTCATGGATACATTGCCAATATGCGTAGCAATCCATTTATAAGTAGGGTGAACGCCTATTCGGTTAGGTGGTGTAGGTGTTTGATAATTATGACTGACATTAGTAAGCGTATAAGTAAATGGTAAATTTATTTGCCCAAACAAACTAAAATTAATGTTGCCCATTAAGTACCAGTTGTAAGGGTCACGGTAGGTTTGGTCGGTGCTGTTGTTCCAAACACCGTTGGCATTTAATCCACCGCTAACTTTCACCGCATTTTTTTTATTGAAGGTTTTATTCAGATTTTCTACATCAACACTTTGTGCCGGAGAAATTTTTACCACCAAAATCATTAACCAAAAAATGATTTGGATTTTATAATTGAATATTTTTTTCATCTGTATAAAAATTTTTGTTTGACGGCTTGGCGAACCGCAAAGGTTCGCCTTACCTTATTGTTTAATCTTTTCTTACTGATATTGATTTTCCTTTTGCCCCTTCTCTGCCATCTGTTTCGGTAATGGTGATGGCATATACATAAACTGTTTTTGCTACCGCCGTTTTATCTTCATAGCTAAACGTGTTGGCATCTATGGTGCCTAATTTAGTAAAGGATTTTTCAGCAGCTTCTCTTCTATAAATAGTGTAGCTTTTGCGATTGGCTGTTTTCATTGCCGGTAACGAAATCTCAATGGCATCTTTCACATTTCTTACATAAAATTCATTTACTAAATCAACCATTGGTTTGGGTAATGAAAATGATTGGGCATTTCCGAAACTGCTGATAGAATCATTAGTAGTAACATTGGCCACCCGGTATTCATAATTTATTCCTGCAACAAGTTGCGAATCCACTACATTATTTACCAAAGTTTTAAGTGTTAATGGAGTAAAATCTTTATCGCCTTCCTTTCTTTTTTGCACCACAAATCCTTTGATGAAAGCATCCTCTTTTCTTCCATCTTTCCATGAAATTCGTAAAGCGTTATTCGAATAATAAAAACTAATATCATTTGTAAGAATGGTTTCGGCGGCTCGGTTGGGTTTAATAAAAACCACATTGCTGTAGATGCTGGTATCTTGTCTTAAATTTTCGGCAATCACCGCATAGTAATAATTGCTACGGGCACTTAAATGTTGTGCAGTATCAATATACATCGTATCTCTTATCGGGCCGGCTACTACAGTTAGCTTTTCCATTGAAAGCCCTCTGTACACATAAAACCCATTGGTAGTTTTGCTATGGTAATGTTTCCAACTCAGCAAAATATTTTTACCGCTATTGTTTGCCGTTAAATCATAAGGTGGCAGTGGTTTACTGAATTTAAGATATTTACCTACCGTCTGTGCTGCATCAGCTTGTACCAATTTTGTAAGTGGATTATACATGCATCTTGCTTCATACGTATAGTGATGTCCGGGTTTGATATTGTAGTCCACAAATTCTGAATCAACAGGGTTCAACAAAGCAACGGTATCAATTATTTTCTTACTGTCGGTTCTGGTAATTTGAATACCGGTTATATAAGCTGTTCGAGGTATTTTATTCCAGTATAATCTTATGCCATCTGTTATTTCTTCTGCTTTGATGGCTTTCAGCATCACCATGGTAAATTTATCTACATTCACTGCTATCACTTGCTCTGAGTTTATTGCTTGGTTATACACTTCATCTTCAGGTGTTACATAGGCTATGGTTACATCGCCTGGTTTGCATTTTTTAGAATACACGAAATAAATTGAGTCGCCAGTATAATTAGTGCCGCCAAATAATTTTTGATGGTGTTCAATCGTGCTATCACCTTTTATTTCGGTTACTACAAATCCTATCCAATACTGGTTAATATAAGGTGCATTGATGGTATTTTTTTCATCTAATTTTATCGCTTTATCATCCAATGATTTTATTGGCAATACCCATTTAAAAATACTTACACTATCGTAAGTAATTACTTTTTCAATGCTTGGTTTTAACTGAACAAATGACATGTAAGGCTGCTTGCTTTTTACAATACAACTACCCCATGGCTCTTGTATTTTATTGTTACCTACTCGAATAATATTATATTGATAAACTTCACCTGCTTTCACTTCTTCATCCAGATAAACATAGCCTAATCCTACTTTTAGTTCAATAAATTTAAAAGGTTCGGCTATGATCCATACATCTTTTTGCTCCCTCATTTTTTCAAAATAATTATCTTCTTTTGGTAAGTGCCATAAGGTTTTCAGTTCGTCTGCTCTCTTTTTATTGAAGTATTTATTTACTTCATTTGAAGTTTGCAAAACAGGATTTTCTACTTTTTTCAAAGATGTATTTACAAATTCTTTGGTTATAGAATCGTACTTCCTTCTTTCAATAATGAAATATTTGGTGTCTCTCACCTTCAAGGAGTCGGCACCATAAATTTGCTCGTTCAAGAACAAATAGAGGTAGTTTCCTTTGGTAGAAGTGTTATACTCTATTTTTTTATTTTCTGAATTTTGCCCTAATAAAATAGAGGTATTGCAGCATAACAATAGTGCGATAATTATTTTTGTACCTTTTATCATTTTCAAATTTGTTTGTTTAAAGTTTAATGCATCTCCCATGAGGTACCGTGTGTTTTGCTCCAACATACATAAGCCCCAATGCCTGCACACACCCTGCCGCCTTCGTGTATTATAGCACCTTCTAAGCAGTGGCTACTTCCGCCACAATCACAATTCTTACCAATATTTCCATATACTGCACCATTCACATCAGCACAAAAATACAATCCCCAATCATTCGATTTATCCATTCCGCCTTCCAACTCTCCATGAAGGCTTGCCCCAACGCTTCCAATATTTTGTCGGCCAAAAAACCAAACCCAGATTCCACCGCCTGCTGCTAAATCGGCTGTACCTTTTATGCGCCATTCATCTGTTTTCCATTTGTAAAAAAAGTTAACTCTTACATTTTGTTTAAAATAGGCGGTGTAGCCTACTAAGCCAGCCCAGCTATCATCTATATCTTTATCATATCCCAATTTGGCATCTATGTAGATTACATCCAATTGTTTTTTATTATCACCAGATTTTACATAATCGGGTATGGTTGCAAAAACATCTTTAGCCGTTTGAGGTGTGTACTTGTTGTCGTTGTCATAATTCAATCCGAATACAGCCTTTATATTCAGCGGCATTACGCCATATAATATCATAGTGGCATTAGCAGATAAAAATATTGCCCCAGAGTTTTTATTGTAAGGCATAGGTGCCATGCCATACAGCAAGCCGTGTATTTCAGGAGCAGGGAAGCCTTCTAATATAGCATATCGAGCATCTATTTTTACCAATAATTGCATTCTGATAAAATCAATACTCAGCTCCATTCTGCCCAAAGGTTTTTTTAACATATTTACAGCGGCTACACCACTTAATACGAATGAAGCCGGCTCTCCTTTTTCTAAAGAGGCAGCATAAGCCAGCTCTACTTTTTCTAAATCTAAATTGGTGGTTTCTCTTGGCACACCTTCTATACCTATCATTCCAGATACAAATAACCGATAAGCATCAGAACTGCTATTGATATCGAATCCACCACCTAAAGAAAAAATAGTGATAGGTACAGGACCCAATGGAATACCAGATTTACCAGCATCTGCCGTCAACTGAGCACCTAAACTAAAGCCCGATTTGTTATTGTATTTAAAAAAATGAAATGCAGCATCAAAGCCATAGTTTAAAGTATAGAGTTTGGCTGCGGCTGCAAAACCAACCGAATCGCCCCCTACACTCAACTTCACTTTGGCTTCTAATGTGAATGTAGGTACATTGTCAATGCCTATGGATATTTCATTTACTCGTATATCAAATTTATCATTGATTACACCGAATATTAAAGAGGCATTGCCACCGGCATTTATTTTTTTGATGGCAAATTCTACACCGCCATCCAAACCTATTGCCCAATTTGTTTTGCCATCGTCAAGTGGTTTGTAATACAAACCATCATCAATAGCCTTAGGTGGTTCTTTTGCACCAAGTAACATATCATTCATTTGGTCAATAGATATTCCATTATAGCCCACGTTTACCAAGAAACTGCGGAGGTTTATTTTTATTAATTTCAAATCAACCTGTGCATCGGCTTTGGCACTAAGGAACACTGCCCACGATTTAGTTTTAAGTCGGAATGTTTGAATGTCAATTGGTTTTTGAAAGAGCATTGCCGCCAATTTGTTGCTCTTATCTGCATAGTCCAATTTGCACGAAGCAGCTATTTCAAATGTGTTTTCTTGCCCATTGTAACTAAATCCTAATCGGCTTCCGGTTATCAAAAGCGATTTTAGATTAACGCCCGTAGTAGGCAATTCAAAATCGCCTGTAAGGGTTACATGGCCTTCATCTAATTTGGCTATTTCAAATTTATGAATGATAAGTGCATTGGCATTTTTTGTTTTTGAGGTAGTGTCGTAACTCGTGAGCCATATTTCACCGCCAAAGCCTACTTTTATATTGGGTGTGCCCATGCCCATTACACTTAGCCTGTTGAGTTTAGCAGTAACTTTTTGAACACTTAAATAGAAAGGGCTTTTATCGCTAACAGCAAAATCCATATCTACCACTTTCAATTCTTTTGATAAAGTAAGTTTGTTGATGACCCAATCTCCTTTACTCATTTTCTGCACAGGCATACCCGATGGGAATTTGAAATACCCATTCAGACTTAATCCATTTTTATTGATGCTGCAATTGGTATTGCTTAAATAAAGATTGAGGTTGGCAAATAGTTTATACGCCTTGTGGCTCTCTGTTTCGTTTTTAAATTCTAAATTTAAAACAATGTCTTTATTGAGTTCGTTGGCAGTAGTATTAGGGGTTATATATACATAGTTTGCCGAATTGTATCCGGTACGAATGGCTCTGTTTACCAACGCCGCTTCGCCAAAAGTAAATGCACCACCCACTACCTGATTAAGTTTGGCAACCACTTCGCTGCCGCCTATTGCCGCCGCTTTATAATCAGTTGCATTTACCAGTTTGCTCAATATAATTTGAGGTGCACCCACAATTTCGGCAGGGTAGCCAAATGCTGCAATTTGCAATACCGCTTCTTCAAAACTAATATCGCTAAGTGGTACAGCATTTCCTTTATCATCTACCGATACGGCTATATCTTTAAAAGTAAGTTTCTCATCTTCATTGCCGGTTTTATAAACCTCATTACCGGCAAGCATTAATTTACCCGAAATAATAGAAGTATATCCCGAACCCGGTTTTTGATTTTCAATTTTAACAACAAAGCCAGATAGTGTTTTAATAAAAATTTCGTTTTTATTTTTTTCTAAAATAAAATCGAAAGTGGTAGTAGCCGGTACATCCACAATTTGTTCCTTTGAAAAATAACCACCTCTGCTTACTTTAAATTTGAAATAATTAGTAGCAGGAATGGTGATTTTATAAAAACCTTTTCCATCCGATTTAGTTAAAAATGGAAATCCATCAACACTTATTTCAGCATCGGCCAATGCTTTGCCTTCGGTTGATTTTACGGTTCCCTGATAGGTAGTGCCTTTAGTTAAATTCAGCGTTATTGCCGGGTTGAATGCATTTTGGATATTGAAATTATTTTCAAATTCTACAAATTGAACACCATCGGCAACATGGTTTATTTTAATTTTATAACTACCTGCCGAACCCTCAAAAACAAATGTTTGATTGGCTATTGATATAAAAGTTCCTACTTCAGTTTCTGCATTTGCTGCTAGTTTATAAATTTTAATGGTGCTTGCAACTTTGCTGTTATCTAACACGATATTGAAATCAATTGGCTTCTTATTCGATACCATTTTAATCCCATCATTTGAATACAAATTTTTCAACTCAAAATCTTTGCTCTCATTTACATTTTTAAAAACATCCTGTAAACTTTGCGTACTGTATCCAAAAAGATAACCATCAATGGGTGTAGTGTTGGAATTGGTTTTAAAATAATTTACCACCGCTCTTGATTGAGCTACAGCATCCATCCAATTGGCAAATAAATTATCAGAAGATTTAAACTCATACTTAGAAGCGTTTTTTCCTTTTGCCATAAAATCGGCCATGGCAATTTTTATTGGCTCATATCCATCGGCATTAAATTCAATAATTTTAGTTGGATTGACAGCAGATTGAAAAATGTAAAAACCTTTTTCGCTGGTAGTATGCTGCATCACTTCATTGCCAACCAAAATAGTAGCATTGGCTATTGCATTTCCCTTGGTATCTAACAGCCGGCCTATGAAATTGCTCACGTCATTTTTCAGTATAATATCGAATTTGAAATTTTTCTGAAAACTATTTATAAAGCTTTGTAAATCGCTTGTGTTTATTTGGTTGTTCATCACATACTCCAATTCAAAATCGTCTGAACGTAAAGATTTGGCACTACACACTATTTTTATTTTAGCCTTATCTTTAAAATCGGGAAGATTAATAAATGCATAACTGCCATCGGAATTGCTTTGGGTATAAAGTGTTCTGGTGCCACTTGTGCCTTTCTCCCCCTCTACATCAGCTATGTTGTAAGTGAGTGCAATTGCCACCTCCGGCATATCATTGCCATTAGCCAATACTTTACCCGAAAGATTACGATAGTAATTATAGTTGTAAACTCTTTCCAGTTGTACATATTTATTGTATGATTCCAGCGGATAGTATTGAGGCCGTTTACTTTTACCCACTACTTTAACCAGGTGCCGGCAGTTTTGCAATAGCCGAATGCTTTTATCGGCAGTAGTTACTTTTTGAATTAAAACATAATCATCGCCATTCCAACTCTCCACATTACCCGGTATGTTTTTGTATTCATCTAATAATTTATAAGTGTAGTTATAATCCGTTTTAAGGGCATAGTACTCTATGGCTAATTCATCATTTTTGGCAGCTACTTGGTTGTTGGAATTTATTAAGGATTTTATTTCAATATTTCTGGTATAAAGAATTGCATTATTTTTAGTTGGGCCAAGTTTATACTCAAGTGTTTTGTTTCCAATAAATATATCCCAGGCATTCGAGAAAGATAGATTTGTGGTAATGGTTAATGGGATGGTTGCTTTCTCTAAAGTAGTAGTAAGATTAGAAATTGTTAAGTAGTAGGTATATCCTGTTGATAAAAGTGCCTTGTCAAAATTTAAGGTATAGTTTCCATTACTTGCCGCATTAGTCAACATTAAAAACTCATCTAGGTTAGTACTTGTTTTTTTTCTAAACAATGCAATTTCTGCACCTTTCAATGCTTTGATAATAGTGGCACTATCTCGTTGATAGGAATAGCTTGTTTTATCTTTATAATCTGGGTCTTTATTTAATATACCCATATTGCCTTTTACTTCTTTATCGTTGAAGTAAGCATAGGAAACATTGCCGGTAAGCTGAACAGTAGAGGGGGTAATGGCACCTGAATTATTTTCACTTGCATTATTTACCATCGGGTTGGCATCCATTTTAAAATAAATGTTCTTATTCAAATCATTTATAAATTGCACTGAGCCTACGCTACATTCAGGGCCTACATTGATGTAATAATCTTTGCCTGCAATCAGGTTTTGAATTATAACACTATTAGCATTGGCTACATCTATTTTTTTCGTGCCTCCATTTATTTCTATGTATTGTACTCTGAAATTTGTTCCACCGTTTCTATCCCAGGTTACTTCTAATGATGTTTTATCTAATTGAGTAATTTTAATATTGGTTGGAAAATTTTTGCATTGTTCTGTGTAGGTGAATGAGTAAACATCACTAAAACCATTATTCTTAAACTG
>JBEANU010000074.1:0-4047 GCA_041165265.1 Bacteroidota bacterium
AAGATATTTTAGCGGCTGTTCCACACATCATGCAAATTCTCACAGCCATGCGAATTCCCATTTTAAAAGTAGATGGTTATGAAGCCGATGATGTGATTGGTCATGTGGCGAAAGATGCCGAACGGCAAGGCTTTCAGGTGTATATGGTTACGCCTGATAAAGATTATGGTCAATTAGTTTCTGAAAATATTTTCATTTGGAAACCGCCAGCATTTGGCAACGAACGACAAATTTTAGGTGTGAAAGAAATTTGCGAAAAATGGCAAATTCAAAACGTAAATCAGGTAATTGATATTTTAGGATTGATGGGCGATGCGGTGGACAATATCCCCGGTGTGCCTGGTGTTGGCGAAAAAACTGCCTCGAAATTAATTGCTGAATATCACACTATTGAAGGGGTATTGCAGGCTGCAAAAGAAAAAAAGATTGCAGGAAAAATTTGTGATAAAATAAATGACAATGCTGATAAAGCTTTGATGAGCAAGAATTTGGCGACTATCATTACTGATGTTCCATTCACTTATAATCTGGAAGAAGCCATTATTGAAGAACCGAATAAAGATGAATTGGCTGAAATTTTTTCAATGCTCGAATTTAAAACACTCGGCAAACGCTTGTTGGGCAATGACTTTGCCCCCTCCAACTCCCCCAAAGGGGGAGAGCTTGGTAACACTCAAAGTCAAGGAGTAGATTTATTTGGAAACAATATAAAAGTGAAGAGCAAAGTGGGTGGCAGTTCCCCTTCTCCTTTGGAAAAGGGGCTAGGGGATGAGGCTGAAGATGCAGAAGTGAGCGGCGAAGTCCTCCCCTTTGGGGAGGATTTAGGTGGGGCTTCCAAAAATATTTCCAACACACCACATCAATATTTCATCATTGATTCCAAAGAAAAACGTGCTGAATTGATTCAACAATTGATGCAGCAAAATGAATTTTGTTTTGATACTGAAACAACTGGCACCGATGCCAACAATGTTGAAATTGTGGGCATGTCATTTTCTTGGAAAGCTGGAGAAGGCTGCTACATTCCGTTTGGCGTTGATTGGGAAGAATCGAAAAATATTTTACACGAATTCAAAATAGTATTTGATGATGAAACTAAAACTATCATTGGGCAAAATGTGAAGTATGATATGTTGGTATTGAAATGGTATGGATTGGAGCTGAAAGGAAAAATTTTCGACACCATGTTGGCGCATTATGTTATCGAGCCCGAAGGCAAGCGCAGCATGGATATGTTAAGTGCTCAATACTTAGACTACATGCCTGTTTCTATTACCGAATTGATTGGTAAAAAAGGAAAAAATCAGGGCAGTATGAGAGATGTGGAAATTGAAAAAATAAAAGAATACGCCGCCGAAGATGCTGATATTACATTTCAACTGAAACATATTTTTGCGCCATTAGTGGTTGAAAAAAATGTAGAAAAAGTATTTGATGAAATTGAAAATCCATTAGTGAAAGTGCTTGGCAATATGGAGTTTGAAGGCATTCGCATTGATGAAAATTTCTTGCATGATTATGCAAAAGAGTTAGAACGTGAAGCAAAAATTTCGGAAGAAAAAGTGTTTACAGCGGCTGGTGTTCGATTCAATTTATCATCACCAAAACAACTCGGCGAAGTTTTATTTGATAGAATGAAATTGGATGAAAAAGCCAAGAAAACCAAGTCTGGTCAGTATGCTACGGGTGAAGATGTATTGATGAAATTGGCGAAGAAACATCAAATCGTGGATGATATTTTGGCGTATCGTGAATTCACAAAATTGAACAACACTTATGTAGAGAAATTGCCGTTGATGAAAAATCCACGAACAGGCAGAGTGCATACCAGCTATGCGCAAGCGGTTGCGGTTACTGGACGATTGAGCAGTAACGACCCGAATTTGCAAAACATTCCAATTCGTACGGCAAGAGGCAGAGAAATTAGAAAAGCATTTATTCCACGAGATGAAAATTTTGTGTTGTTGAGTGCCGATTATTCGCAAATAGAATTACGAATTGTTGCCGCAATTAGTGGCGATGAAAATATGTGTGCTGCATTTAAAAATGGTATTGATATTCACACAGCCACTGCTGCCAAAGTGTTTGGCGTTGCTGAAAGTGAAGTAACAAAAGAAATGCGTTACAAAGCCAAGAGTGTGAACTTCGGAATTATTTACGGACAAGGTGCTTTTGGTTTGGCGGAAAATTTAGCGATTTCAAGAACGGAAGCGAAAGAAATAATTGACAATTATAAAAAGCAATTTAGCGGCATTCAAAAATATATGGATGACACGGTGAACTTTGCTCGTGAACATAGCTACGTGCAAACGCTGATGGGACGCAAACGTTGGCTTCGTGATATTAATTCGGGCAACTTTACCATCAGAGCTTTTGCTGAACGCAATGCTATCAACTCACCAATTCAAGGCACTGCGGCGGATATGATTAAGTTGGCAATGATTGCCTTAAATTCAAAATTGCAAAATTCAAAATTGCAAAGTAAAATGTTGTTGCAAGTGCATGATGAATTGGTGTTTGATGTACACAAAGATGAAATTGAAATCATCAAACCAATTATTAAAGAGTGTATGCAAAACGCTTTGCCATTGCCCAACGGCGTTCCTGCTGATTGCGAAATGGGAACGGGAGTGAATTGGTTGGAGGCGCATTAGGATTTGTTGATTTGATGATTGAAAAATGTTCAAACGGTGAGTCAATCTGTTTTAGGGCGGGATAAAGGTTTGATATTTATTTTATAAATATCAAACCTTGACCAGTTGGAATATTTAAAATTTCTACTCCTTTCCGTTTTGCAAAGTTATCCCAAGCCAACCTTTGTAATACATACTTTTCTGAATATGCGTAATCGTCCAACAAAACTATAGCTCCAGGTACTAGTTTATCCCATAAATATTCAATTGCTGCAATCTCAGGTTGAAAATTGTTCAAATCAATTGACAAATAAGATATTTTTAATAAATTTTCTGTTAATAATACATCTGGTATAATTCCTTTTTTTACGATTACATTTTTGAACTGCGAAAACGTATCAATTACAGATTCATATACATTTTCATATTTAAAATTAATCGGGTTATTAATTTAAATTCATCCTCATGTACATATTCTAGTGGAATGGGACCGTAAGCGTCAAAAAGATAAAATTTTTTTTGAGTCAACTCTTCAAAATTGATATAGTCTATCACGGTTCTAGAAAGACCTCCTCTATAAACACCACATTCAACAAAATCACCTTCTATATTTTTTACATGGCTTGCAGCCCAACAAGCAACATATGCTCTCCACGGAATATCCCCTTTGTTCCAAGAACCAGTTTCTTTTCCTTTTGAATAAGCTCTAACAAACCTATAGTCATCCATAAAATGAGCTACATGAAAAGTTGCAATACCATCATAATTATATTTTGCTTTTTGTGGAATTATTCCAAAAAATTTTCCAATACTCTTATTAAGTATTGGATAAAGAAGCATTTTTAGTTGTTGCATAATTTAAAAAAACAAAAATAGGGATAATTCTCCCTATTTAAGGTCATTTAAAAAATATTTTTTTGTTGAGTGCCAACAAGGAAAAAAAATAAATATTTTCGTGATGATACCTTTCTTAAAAAAGTAGGTGAGAATGTTCGTAAATTCAGGAAAATTAAGGGTTTAACACAAATGGATTTGGCATTTGCTTGCAATGAAATGGATTATTCTCAAATCAACAGAATAGAATTGGGAAAAATAAATTTTTCAATTTCGTTCCTAGTTTTAATCGCAGAAAAATTAGATGTTTCTCCTGCTGATTTAATCCCAGCCGCAGCAGATTTATGAGGCATCTTCAGCCGCAACAGATTTCTGAGGCATTTGGCTGAATTAGCCGCAGCGGATTTGTGAGGCAGTTTTCTGAATCGGATTTGTAATCCGATTTCTAAGAACAAAGGACTTATAATTCCTGCTGATTGTGAAATGGGAACTGGAGAAAATTGGTTAGTAGCTCATTAAAAAAGGTTTGGCGAACTTTAAAAGTTCGCCAAACCTAAAACAGAAAACGCAAAAAATATTT
>JBEANU010000075.1:0-10340 GCA_041165265.1 Bacteroidota bacterium
ATTGTATGTACCAGCCATTTCACCTGAAGATTCATTGAAGTTGCATTACCCAATTCAAGATCAAAGTGGCGATTTTATTCAAACTCATCCTGCTGATAATATTGATTTAAAAAATCCATCAAACATTGAGCAAAAGGTGGAGTACGACCCTGATACCAAACGATATATATTAACGGAAACTATTGGGGGTAAATTTTACAGAGCGCCTACTTATATGACGTTTGAAGAGTTTTTGAAATATCAATACAACAAAGATCAATCAGAATATTGGAAGCAACGGAATAATGCCAATAACTTAATTTATAACAAAAGTGCTGTGCCTAAATTGGCTGCTAATAATCAAATGATTGATAGATTGTTTGGGCCTGGTGGGGTTGATATTCGTCCGTCAGGCAATGTGGAATTAACATTTGGGGTAAACCGCCAAAAAGTTGAAAACCCAACATTAATTGCTGCTGCAAAAAAGCAAGGTGGGTTTGATTTTGATATGAATATTAATATGAATTTGGTGGGTAAAATTGGTGATAAAATGAAGCTGACTACCAATTACAATACACAAGCAACATTTGATTTTGAAAACCAAATAAAGTTAGAGTACACCGGGCACGATGATGAAATTATTCAAAGCATTGGTGCTGGTAATGTAAACTTGCCACTAAATAATTCATTGATAACCGGTAATCAAAGTTTATTTGGATTGAAAACAAAAATGAAATTTGGTAGATTAAATGTAACCACAGTTTTATCTCAACAAAAATCAAAATCAGAAGAAATAAATATTCAAGGCGGTGCTCAAACTCAAAGCTATGCTATTCAAGCTGACCAATATGAAGATAATAAGCATTTCTTTTTATCACAATTTTTTAGAGATAATTATAACACTTGGCTAAAAAAATTGCCTATCATTCAATCAGGTATTAATATTACCCGAGCCGAGGTTTGGATTACTAATAAAACTGGTGTTACTGAAAACGTAAGGGATGTAGTAGGTACTATGGATTTGGGTGAATACAACACCTATCAAGCTAATTGGCAAAAAAGTGTAACTGATAAATTTCCGAAAAATGAAATTAATAGTTTGTACTCAGCATTAAAAAATAATGCGCAATGCCGCAATACTAATACAGTTGTAAGTGCCATTACAACATCAACGCCTTTTACTAACGACCCTAAACCATTGATATATGAAAAAACTTTTGCTCGAAAATTAGCAGCCACCGAGTTTGTTTTGTATCCTCAATTAGGTTTTATATCATTGCAGCAAACCCTTAATGCAAGTGATGTTTTGGCAGTAGCCTATGAATATACCTACAACGGAAAATTGTATAAAGTGGGTGAATTTTCAGAAGATATTCCTACTGTAAATGGTGCTGCAAACACCGGAACAACTCCTACTACTTCACAAAATGTTTTGTTTTTAAAATTGTTGAAAGGGCAAATTGCCAACACCACATTGCCATTGTGGAAGTTGATGATGAAAAATATTTATTCGTTAGGGGCTTATCAAATTTCACCTACCGATTTTAAACTGGATGTAACCTATTTAACATCAGGTGGTGGCGAAAAAAGATACTTAGTAGATGGCTCGGTGACTGGAGTGCCGTTGATTAGGTTATTAAATTTAGATAGATTAAATACACAAAATGACCCTGTGCCCGATGGAATTTTTGATTTTATTCCTAACATCACCATCATCCCACAAAATGGTAGATTGATTTTTCCGGTAATTGAGCCTTTTGGAAATGATTTAAAAGCTAAATTTTTAAATACGCAAGATGATCAATTTATTGCTGCCAAATATGCTTATCAAGAGTTGTATGATAAAACAAAAACCGAGGCACAACAGTATCCTGAAAAAAACAGATTTAATATTAAAGGAACTTATAAATCAAACTCAGCAAGTGAAATTTATTTGGGCGCTTTTAATTTACCGCAAGGCTCAGTAAAGGTGATTAGTGGCGGACAAGATTTAAAAGAGAATGTTGATTATTCAGTTGATTACAATTTGGGAAGAGTAAAAATATTGAATGATGGAATTATGAATAGCGGTCAGCCAATTAAAGTAAAATTTGAAAACAGTGCTTTTGCAGGATTAGGGCAAGTGAAAACTTTTATTGGAAATAGATTTGATTATTATGTGAATGAAAACTTGAATTTGGGTGCCACATGGTTGCACCTTAGCGAACGACCATTTACTCAAAAAGTATTAGTAGGCGATGACCCTATTAGCAATGGTGTAATTGGCGTTGATGCTCATTATTCACAAAAAAGTGGTTTTATAACTAAGGCTTTAAATAAATTACCATTTTATGAAACAAAAGAAAAATCGAACATTAATCTAACATTTGAAGCGGCTAAATTAAATCCTGGTCATAGTAAAGCTATTGGCGATGCTGGGCAAGTGTATATTGATGATTTTGAAGGTGCTCAAAGTAACTATGATTTGAAATTTCCGTTAACCAGTTGGTCGTTGGCAAGTACCCCACAAAATGCCTCAAAAGGTGCAGCAGGAGCTGAATTGTTTCCTGAATCACATTCTGATTCATTGGATTATGGATATAATCGTAGTAAATTATCATGGTATAATATTGATCCTTATTTTACTAGAGCATCCAACGGATTTCCTACCAATCTTACCAACAATACGGAGCAATCAAATTTATTTGTAAGAGAAATTGAAGAGAAAGAATTATTTCCTGATAAGCAATTAGCACCGGGTACGCCACTTACGCTTACTTCATTTGATGTATTTTTCAACCCAAAAAAGAAAGGCCCTTACAATTTTGATTACAAAGGAATGAATAGTGATGGAAGTCTATCATTACCATCAAAACGATGGGGCGGTATTACCAGAAGCATTGATTATAGTGATTTTGAAACTGCTAATATTGAATTTATTGAATTTTGGGTACTTGACCCATACAGTACAAACGGCGCATCATCAAGTAATACAGGCGATTTGTATTTTAATTTGGGTACCGTATCAGAGGATATTTTAAAAGACCATCGTAAATTTTATGAAAATGGTTTGCCTCGTGATATTAATGACGTAAGTGCCAAACAAGCTACCACATGGGGTTTTGTGCCTACAAATCAACAGCCCATTACTAATGCATTTGATAATGATCAAAATGTTAGAGCCATACAAGATGTGGGATATGATGGTTGTACAGATGAATTAGAAAAAATATCATTTACAAAATATCTATCAAAAATTACAACTGCAAATATTGGTGCTGATGGCTTACCATTCACTGCCGCTACTGTAAACGAAGTGCAAACTGATCCATCAAATGATAATTATCACTACTACCGAGGTACTGATTTTGATAATGCTGTAACACCTATTCTGCAACGATACCGAAGATATAACAATGCACAAGGCAATTCACCAACTGATGGACAATCACCTGAAAAATATTCAACCGCATCAACCAATATTCCTGAAAGTGAAGATTTGAATAGAGATAATTCATTAAGTGAATCTGAAAATTATTTTCAGTACCGAGTGCACGTGCAGCCTAACATGGTTATAGGTTCAAACTTTGTAAATAATATTAGGGAAGCAAACATTAAATTAAAAGATGGAAGCACCACCACCGCAAAATATTATCAATTTAAAATTCCGATTCAGAGTTATGAAAAGAAAATAGGAACTATCAATGATTTTAAATCTATTCGATTTATAAGAATGTATTTAAATGGATTTTCCGATTCATTAATTTGCCGATTTGCCAAATTGCAATTTACACGTAACCAATGGCGCCGTTATCCATTCTCATTAGAATCACCTGGTGAACAATTAATTAATGACCATAATGCAGGAACGTATTTTAATGTTACATCAGTAAATTTAGAAGAAAATGCATCCAAGCAACCTGTTGGATATGTATTGCCACCCGGCATTGAACGTACCAATGTACTTACCACACAAGCCAATGTATTAGCCAATGAGCAATCTATTTCATTGCAAGTATGTGGCTTAAAAGATGGTGATGCAAGGGCAGTGTATAAAAATTTGAATTTGGATATGCGAACTTTTAAAGAAGTAAAATTCTTTATTCATGCTGAATCAAAAGTGGGTGAAACTGCTTTGAAGGATAATGATTTGTATGGTTTCATTAGATTTGGTACTGATTTTACTGATAACTATTATGAGTACGCAGTGCCATTAAAAATAACTGGCAATGCAGCTACTGATGCTACTTCGGTATGGCCTGATGCTAATACGGTTGATTTATTTTTAGATTCGTTAACGGCATTAAAACAAAAACGAATTGCTCAAAATAAGCCACAATATGCGCCATTTAAGGTGGTATTGGCCAACGGAATTATATTAACCGTAAAAGGAACACCTGATTTAGGCTTGGTAAAAACTTGTATGATGGGTGTTAAAAATCCGCAACGAGGCTCAACTACTGATGTGGATGATGGACAAACTAAATGCGGTGAAATTTGGTTTGATGAATTGCGATTAAGCGGTTTTGATGAAACAGGTGGTTATGCGGCATTGCTCCGAACCGATATTAAATTAGCTGATTTAGGAACTATATCAGCCTCAGGAACTATGCACACCATAGGTTACGGCTCATTGGAACAAAAATTAGCACAACGATTTAAAGATAATTTTTACCAATATAATGTTTCAGGAAGTATTGAATTAGGTAAATTATTACCTGAAGCCATAGGTTTAAAACTGCCTTTGTATGCCAGCATTAGTGAGCAATTCAGCAACCCACAGTTTGACCCCTATCAGTTGGATGTAAAATTAAAAGATGAATTAGCACAAGCAAAAATATTACGTGGCAAGGCATATGCTGATTCATTAAAATATATAGCCCAAGATTATGTAGGTATTAAAAGTTGGAACCTTACAAATGTTAGAATCAACCGACCTAAAAAATCGAAATTAGGCAAACTGAATTTGCCCACCAACATTGAAAATTTTAATGTAAGTTATTCGTATATCGAAACTTTTAAACACAACCCAACCTACGAAAGTGATTTACTAAAAAAATACAAAGCAGGCTTAGGGTACAATTATACCATCAAACAAAAATATATTTCACCATTTGGTTTTGTAAAATTTGGTGGTAAATATCTAGCACTTATTCGTGATTTTAATTTCAATTTATTGCCCACCAATTTAGGCTTTAAGGCTGATGTTGATAGGCAATATGGCGAAACTCATTTACGACGATTTAGCACCGATGAAATACCATTGCCACCCACTTTTAATAAGTACTTTACCATGATGCGTAACTATGCTGTAAAATGGGATTTTACAAGAAGTATTTCAATTGATTATAATGCCACCAACAATTCAAGAATTGATGAACCCTTTGGAAAAATTGATACCAAGGCTGAAAAAGATACTATCATCAATCGCATCAAACAATTAAAACGAACCATTGGTTATAACCATTCATTAAATGCAACTTATGCTGTGCCATTAAGCAAATTTCCTTTAACTGATTGGATTACGATGAAAGCAATTTATGGTTCAACCTATACTTGGGCAACCGCACCTTTAAGCTATGAAAGCCTTGGCAATACACTTCAAAACACACAAAATCAACAATTAAATACTGATTTTAATTTTAATAATTTATACAATAAAGTAAAGTTTTTAAAAAGATACAATACAAAAACTTTAGCCCAACAAAATAAAGCAAAAGAAAACGCATCAAAGGAAGAAGAAGCAAAAGGCCCGAAAAAAGCAACTACTGAAGTGGATGCAAAAGGGAATGTGAAAAAGAAAAAAACTGAAGAACCACGATTGAATCCTGTGGCTTATACTTTACTAAAACCATTGATGAGTTTAAAGCGAATTTCAGTAAATTTATCACAAGATAATGGAACCGTTTTGCCAGGTTATATGCGCCGTACTAGGTATTTAGGAATGGATTCATCATGGCAACAACCAGGATGGGAATTTTTAACAGGGCAACAAATTTCACCTAATTATTTAAATACATTATCATCGGTACAATTAAATGCAATTTCAGGCGATACAAAATTATTTACACCTTTCACTCAACGCAGTACTGAAACTTGGAACATCACTGCCAATTTAGAACCAGCAACCGATATGCGAATTGATTTAACTATTACACGAACCTATTCAAGAAATTTATCTGAAAACTATAAACGCCCTGATAGCTTCAGCAACTTTGCAGCATTAAGTAAAATTGTGAATGGAAGTATGTCAGTTTCATTTATAGCACTAAATACTTTTTTTGATAAAACCGATAAAGATGGATTTTCAGGTTTGTTCAAACAATTTGAAGGAAAGCGAAAAGAGATTTCAAAAACTTTAGGTTTACAAAATCCGTTTAGTAAAGAGCAAATTGATACATTGCCCGGTTATTATAAGGGCTATGGGCCTTACTCTCAAGCGGTTATGATTCCTGCATTTTTATCAACTTATGCTGACCCTAAATTGGCAAATAGTACGGTTGACCAATTATTCAAAATATTACCAAAACCTAATTGGAGAGTGAGTTATACAGGGCTTTCAAAATTACCTGTATTGAAAAAATTAATGACGCAAGCCAATATTAATCATGCCTACAACTCAACATTTAATGTAGGAAGTTTTATGACTAATCCTGATTATTTATTAGGTTCATTTGAAAACAGTATGATGTACCCGTATGCAATTGATTCATTGAATCATAATTTTATACCCTACTACAATATACCTATGATAAGCATTACTGAGCAATTTGCACCTTTGATTGGTATTGATATTACTTGGAAAAATAATTTAACTACAAAAATTGATTATAAACGCAACCGAAATTTAAGTATGAGTTTTATTGATTATCAACTCACTGAAACTAAAGGACAGGAAATAACTTTGGGCATTGGCTACAAGCGCAAAGGAATAACGTTACCGATAAAAAATGGGAAGAAAAAAGTGAAGTTAGATAATGATTTAACTTTCCGTTTTGATTTTTCATATCGAAATGATAAAACCGCAAATTATAAATTAGACCAAAATATACAAGGCTTTACCCGTGGTATGAAAAGCATTGGTATAGCGCCTTACATTGATTATGTTGTAAATAACAGAGTGAATGTACGATTGTTTTATGATTACCGCCGTACCATTCCTGCTACATCAGCCAGCTTCCCAATTACGGCTGTGAAAGCAGGTATAAAAGTGCGATTTACTTTAGCGCCGCAATAAAATAAATTTGATTTTGTAATTAATATTAAATTAGATTTACAAAACATAAATAAATTATGAAGCTATGAATACAATAACAGCCACATCCGACCCTCCTATCCACCGCAATGCACAAGCCTTGTATAGCCGAGTTTACCCCGATGCTTTATTTCAAGATGAAGATGCTTGTGAAACCATGGAAGCCAGAAAAATGAATAGGAAGCCACAATCAAAAGTGTTTGATAATATTAAAAGTTTGTTAGTGAACGGAAGTATCAATAATTATTCGTTTATTATTTATCCAAACCCAACAAAAGGTGCATTTACTGTATCATTTGAAAAAGTACCAACTGATTCAAAAATAGAAATAATCAATAATCTAGGACAGACTATTCAAAGTGCAAAAGCCTCATATATACAAAAATATAATTTTGATTTTAGTTCATTTGGCGATGGGGTTTATCAAATAAAAGTTACAAATATTGGTAATGGTACTTATTCAGTTAAATCATTTGTGATTACGAAATGATACAACTAAAATACAGATTAGTTATCCTTTTTTTTTTATTATTTTCCTTTAACTTACAAGCTCAATTTGATGCTCGATGGGTTTTAGGAACATTTGCTCAAATTCATTTTAATGATTCTAATTCCATTAAATATGAAACAGGTAATTTTGATGTTATTACTAGTATTAATAGTTCGCAAATTTGTGATAACAATCAAGAACCAATTATATTATGTCATGGTACAATAATTTATAACAAAAATGGTGTACCCATGGAAAATGGCGATAGTATTAATTTATGTAAATATTGGAATGTACATTATCCAAGTGATTTAAATAGTTGGCAGGGTTCTTTAGTTTTGCCATTTCCCAATTATTTTAATAAATATTTTGTAATTTATACGAGTTTAGATACTGCAATCCAAGGAATTAATTTACCTACCAAAATAAGATACAGTATAGTAGATATGGCGTATAATAATGGGTTAGGGAAAGTGATTGAAAAGGATAAAATACTTAATGAGAGCTTATTTGAATGGGGTAGAATAAATGCTATACAACATGCTAATGGCAGAGATTGGTGGATAATACAAAATGGTTTTCAAGACATGAAACACTATATTTATTTATTAGACCCTATGGGTATTAAACCATACACTATACAAACTATAGGCTCTTTATATAATAAAAATACACCTTATGAGTATCAATCGTGTGTTAATCAATCTGGTAATCAAATAGCATATTTATATAGTACCCAAGATAATGACCACAAACATAGAGTTGATTTATACGATTTTGATAGATGTTCAGGACTTCTATACAATTATAAAACAATCAATATTGTAGATTCTTTTGAGTTATTAGGTTGTGCATTTTCCCCAAATGATAGTTTGTTTTATGCTAATACTTGGACTAAAATAGTTCAAATAAATTTGAAAAATTCCAATGACACATCAATCATCATTGTAGGAAGATGGGATAGTATTTATGACCCAATTGCAACATTGTTCAATTCAGAAAAAATTACTCCAAACAATAAAATAATTATAAGTACTTGGGGCGGAACTCATCAGTTGCATTGTATAAATTTTCCCAATATTAGAGGTGTAAATTGTGATTTCATTTTGGGATATTTGCATACAGACTCACAAAATCATTTTTTTAGAGGAGCATTACCTAACTACCCCAACTTTCGCCTTGGTGTATTAAAAGGTAGTGAATGTGATACGATAAGGGAAGTGAAGCCGCCTAATATAAGTGATGGAGTGTTGTTGTATCCTAATCCTTGTAGGGATGAGTTAATGGTTAATAGTTATTTGTTAGTAGGTAATACAACAATTGAAATATTTGATGTATTGGGAAGGAAAGTAAATAGTTTGAATGTATCAAATGGGAATGGAGTGATTAATATTGATGTAAAACATTTAGCGGCTGCTTTGTATCTATTAAAAATAACAAATAAAAATGGAGAGCATAAAACAGTTAAATTTGTTATAGAATAAAAGGATGGAATTCCAATGTATATTTGTTTTCAATAAAACCAACTTTTGAAAAAAATATTTTTACTCTTTATTTTTTGTTTTGGATTTTGTAAAGAACAAACTATTGCACAAGATGTGCAGCAAATGGCAAAATCAAAACCGCTTGAATTGCATGGTAATTTGTTATTGCAAGGGCAATTGTATAGCATCAATGGTGCGCCTGCAAGGCAGCCTTGGAATGCTTATTTAATAAGCGGCTCACCCACTTTAAGTATTTATGGATTTCAGTTGCCATTCACATTTACATTTAGTAATACACAACGTGATTTTCGCCAGCCATTTAATCAAGTAGGGGTATCGCCTACTTATAAATGGCTTACACTTCATGCTGGTTATCGCAATATTTCTTTCTCACAATTTGGTTTAGCAGGGCAAACTATTTTGGGTGGAGGTGTTGAGTTGAATCCTAAGAAATTTCGTTTTGGTGTGATGTACGGAAGGTCGCAAAAAGCAATAGCAGAAGATACCACTAAAAGCATTCAGCAAAATTTGAATTCAATCAATTATCCTGCCTACAAACGCATGGTTTTAGCTGGAAAAATTGGAGTTGGGTCAACTTCTAATTTTGTTGATTTGAATTTTGTAAAAGGAAAAGATGATTTGAATTCATTGCCTTATAAACCAATAAAAACAGAAGTACTTCCGTCTGAAAATTTAGTGATAGGATTGGCACATAAATTTACTTTATTCAAAAAACATGTGGAGTGGAATAGTGAAGTGGCAGCAAGTATTTTTACAAGAGATATTTCTGTTCCTAAATTTGATAAAACGGATTTTGCTTATGCTGATAAGGTGAATAAAGTAATGCTCATTAATCTATCAACAGTGGGTTATACAGCAGCTGAATCACAATTAAAATTCAAGAATAAATATATTTCAACTGGATTGAAATATAGAAGAATAGAGCCCGATTATAAAAGCATGGGTGCTTATTATTTTCAAACGGATATGGAGCAATACACAGGAAATCTTTCAACAAGATTATTTAAAAATAAATTAAATTTTAATGGAAGTATGGGTATTCAAAAAGATAATGTGGCTCATAAAAAATTAGCCACTACACAACGCAATATTTATTCAACTGCTATCAACTATACAGCCAATCAACATTTTG
>JBEANU010000076.1:0-6014 GCA_041165265.1 Bacteroidota bacterium
TATCCGTATCTATCATTAATTATTTTATTATTAAGCAATCAAATCGGCTGCTTTTACTGATTTTTAATTTATTAGCATTAGGCTTATTAAGTAAATGCATTTCAAATTTTCAGTTCACAAAAACATCATTTATACTAGGCTTTGCAGGTATAGTAATTTTGATGAACGTAGGTTTTGAAAAGCAAAATAAATTAAAATTGTTATTGGCTTTTGTATTGCTAATAGTATCAGGCTTGATACGGTTTCATGCCTTTTTTATGATGGGCGTTGTAATGATACCTTTTTGCATTTATCAATTAGTTGCTTTAAAAAAAATTAAGTTTTCGGTATTAATTATTGTTGCCGCTGCTATTGCAAATTTTGGGTTATACAAAGCGCATACTAATTTTTATTATAAAGATAAAGAGTGGAAAAGGTTTCTTACCGAATTGGGGGAAAAATCTAATATCCTTAATCTAGGTACATTAACCAATGATACTGCTTATTTTAACCAACAACTTAAAACAATTGGGTGGAGTGTAAATGATTATGATGCCATGCTTCATTGGTTTTTTGTAGATACCCAAGTATATTCTATATCAAAATTTCAAACCTTAAATAAGGCTTATCCAACTTTTCAAAGAAGTTGGGCTGGTGGAGAGTACACCTTAAAATTGCTACGATTTTTTAAAGAAACTATACATTATTGGTTGTGTATTGTATGTTGGTTTGCGTTATTGTTATTTTACTTCAAGTCATCAAAAAAGCATCAACTGTTTTTAATATTTCATTTTTTGTACATCGTTGGTTTTATGTTTTTTATGTTTTATTATTTAAAATTAGAAGCAAGAATATTTACACCAATTGTATTTGCTTTAATCAGTATTACTTTTTTTTATGATTATCAAACACCTTTATTTAAGGGTTCAAAATGGGTAAAACAAATATTTGTATTATTTCTTTCATTATCGGTGGTAGCCTATTCAGTAAAGGGATTTAAAACATATTCACAGGCAAAGAAAAATCAAGAAAAACTTCAAAGCATTTTAAGTGAACAACCCACTCATCATAAAAATATTTCATTGTCATATGGATTTCCGTTTAATGATTTAGTGCCATTGCAAAATTGTAATTATTTATTAAAGGCTAATATCATACCTATCAGCACATTGGTTGGTTCGCCCTTGTTTCATCAAAGTTATCAGCGGCATGGCATTAATGATATTTTAAAATTTATTGGCGACGGAAAAGATTATACTTTTTGGGTTTTTAACGGGAACGGAATTCATACTATTGAAACTTACTATTACGAGCATTACCACATTTCTTTAAAGTTTGTTAAAATAAATGAAGTAGGCAATTGCTATTTGTATAAACCAGTAGTAACCCCTGCTTTGAATAGCATTGCTTTATAGTGTATGACTTCATTCTAATTGATAAAACATTTTTCCATATAGGTAGTCAAGCCTCAAAAAGTCATTTGGCAATTTGACGTAAGATGACTTTTTGAGGAACAACTATATCGGCATTTACCATTTCACAACTTAAAATAGCCTTTTGATTATTTTGTAGTAGGAATTGGTGTTACTGATACATTTAAATTATCGATTTAACTTCATAAAAAAAGCGAAACAATTTTGTTTCGCTTTTTTTATAATTGAAAATTTTATAATAAAATTAATCTTTAATAAATGCCTTTAAAGTTTTAGTTCCTTTATCTGAAGTAATTTGATAAAAATACATACCAGGCATTGTTGTGGTTGATTCATATTTATGTTCACCAGCTGTTAAGTTGCCACTATAAATGGTTTCAATAGTTTGTCCTAACATATTCACCAATGTAATTTTGGCTGATAAAT
The DNA here is from genome assembly GCA_041165265.1 of Bacteroidota bacterium. Classification (GTDB taxonomy): domain Bacteria; phylum Bacteroidota; class Bacteroidia; order Chitinophagales; family CAIODY01; genus CAIODY01. The sequence goes on from JBEANU010000076.1 coordinate 1,839, forward strand.
TATTTGCTGTTTGAAGTACTAATGTTGGTTTTGAATTGGTGTAAACTATTGAAGCATTAAAATTATGGTGCACATCATTTATACCACTTGATGTAACAGTTACTGAATGACAAATAGTATCGCATGGATTATTGGCGCCAGGATCAGTAAATGTTGTTAAACATACATTGTAAGTGCCTGCGGCTGCATAGGTATAAGTGCCATTGCTTGAAGGTGCTGAACCATCACCGTAATCAAACAAAATTGATTGAAATCCGCCAGTTGATGTATTTGTAAAAGTGGCAGTAAGTGCTGAAGTAGTTGCTGTAAATGAAGCATTGCAAGGCGGCATACCACCCACATTTGCCCAACTTGAATCTATCATAATATTATCAATATAAGCGCATGGTGCATTGGCAACACTCATATTTAATCGTATAAAAATATTGCTAATTGGCGATGTGAAATCAGGGTCAGCAGTTACACCCATAACTGTTGGTGTCATTGGTTCTGGTCCGGGTATTTTAGGGTCAACGTATAACATTACTTTATCATCATTAGTGCCAGGATTAAATTCATAAACTAACACTAATAAATGAGTGCTATCATCATAATAGTTATTGGTGCTCCAAGTATCGGTGCCTGTTCCTTTACGAGTACCAAACTGCACTAAATTATTGCTATATCTAACCAAAACTCTTGCAGCATTTGATGAAGCGCCTGCACCCATAGTGATAAAATAATCACCAGCTGTGTTTACACGATGATCAGGGCCGCCTTGGTAAATAAATGCCATATAAACTCTGCCATGGCTCATAGGTGTAAATGTATTGCAATATCCGCCAAAGGCAGTACCAGCATAGGTTGAATCAAAATATAAGCAATTGGCTGAATTTTGAAAATTGGGTGTAATTGGATCAGGGTCATAAGTAGGATTAATGGTAGTTGACGGAAATTCATAATTACCGCCATCAATTAAAAGCTGCCCTGTGCCTGTTGAGCATTGTGACCAACTATTAAAGGAAGTTAAATTGGTAGCAACTGTAGCTGTGGAGAAGTTTTCTAAAAAAACGGGTGCATGTTGTGCCTGAGCAAAACTGATTGCAACCATTAATAGCAACGTGTTGAGTAAGAATTTTTTTATCATAATATATTGTTTTTAGTTGATGTAAAATTACATTTTTTTATAATTAGTTTATTTTTAATTATTGAAGTAGTACACAATTAGTATGGCGTAATAGTTTTTAATAGTCAATTATTTTTAATCTTCAAAAATGGATGAATACTGAATTAATTTTTTAAATAAATCAACAGGATCAAATGGTTTATAAATTAAATCGGTGATGCCATAAGTTTTCAATGATTCTTTATCATAATTAATAGCATCGGCGGTAAGTGCAATAATTGGAATACGTTGCCAAAAAATATTTTTGCTTTTTCTGATTTCAACAGTGGTATCAATGCCGCTTAATTCAGGCATGTGCATATCCATCAATATAATATGATAATCACTTGTTGTTTTTGTTTTTTGAATGGCCTCTAATCCGTTGATGGCTAAATCAACATTTACTTTCCATTTATCTAAAAATTTCATCATCACCACCTGATTAAAAACATTATCTTCAACCAACAATACATTTAGGCCCTCTAACGAGCGTTTTGTATTGATGGATAAATTCCATTCTTCATTTTGTGTTGCGTTAATTTCTTCAGCTACATAATAATGTACATCAAAGTAAAAGCGGCTGCCATTACCGGGCTCACTCTCTAAAAGTATTTTACTATTAAATAGTTGTACAATTTTTTTTGTGATAGATAATCCTAAACCAGTGCTACCATATTTGCGGTTGGTATCTAATTCAGTATGATTGAACATATCAAATATTTTTTCATGCCTTTGTGCTGGTATGCCAATGCCTGTATCTTTTACTTCAAACCTAACTATTAGTTCAGTAGGCGATATCAATTCTTTTCGTTTGGCAATAATTTGTATGCTGCCATAGTTGGTAAATTTAATGGCGTTTGATACCAAATTGTTCATCACTTGCATTAGCCTAACTGGGTCGCCAACAATAGCTCCGGGTATTTTAGGGTCAATGGTTGTAGTTAGATGTAAGTTTTTTTCAGATGCCTTTTTTTCAAATGAATGCTGAATGCCATTAAAAATATGAGAAAGATTGAATGGTATTTTTTCTAATTTAAAATTGCCTGATTCAATGTTGCTTAAATCTAACATATCAGTTACTAAAAGCATTAAATTTTCAGCTGAAAATTTTAAAGTATTTAAGTTTTCGGTTTGTTCAGTAGTAGGATTATCAACCAATAATAAATTGGCTAAACCAATAATTGCATTTAGTGGCGTTCTTATTTCATGGCTTAAAACGCTTGCTAATTGTTGTTTTTCTTTGGCAGCTAATTCAGCAAAATCTTTTTGAACAATAAGTTCATCGTGTTTTTGTTTTAAAAATATACGATTGGATACTTCATCAGTAATATCTTCACAAAGTATTAAAAACATTACGTTGCCATCAATATCAAAAGTGGCTTTAGCGGTTTCTTTTACCCAAATAATTGTTCCATCTTTTTTTACTTTACGCAATTCCCATTGGTTTAAATTTTCTTTTGATTGCAAAAGGTCGGCAAGATGTTGCTGCGCTTTTTCTTTATCTTCAGGATGAAATACATTTAATACATGTTGGTTAATTAATTCATCCCTGGTATAGCCTAAATGGGTGAGCCCAAAATTATTTACTGAAAGTGTAATGCCTTGGTTGTTTACAATAAAATACATGATGGGATTATGCTCAAAAAACAAGCGAAATCGGGCTTCGCTGGTTTGCAACGATAATTCATTGATTCTTTTTTCAGTGATATCCGTTAATGTGCCAATGTATTTTAGTAAAACATTATTTTCAATAATTGGCTTCGCTTTTAATTCAATATATTTTGTTTTGCCATTGCCTAATTTAATTTTACGAATGGCTTCAAATTCACGTTTTGCTTCAATATTTGATTCTAAAAATGCTTGTGCTTTTTTTCGTTCATCATCAAATAAAAAATTAAAATATTCATCTACTGAATAACTGGTTTTATAATCTTCTTCAAAAATTGCACATAGTTCATCTGATACAGTAATCTGCTGGGTTTTAATATCTAATTGCCATGTGCCAGTATTGATAATATCATTTACGGTTACAAATCGTTTTTCGCTTTCAGCCCATTTTTGTTCGGTTAAAGTTTGTTCAGTAATATCCCTAAAAGTGCCTACATATTTCACTAAAACATGGTTTTCAAAATGAGGATTGCAGGCTACTTCAATAAATTTTATTTTACCATTGGTTAATTTTATTTTTCGATTGGCTTTAAATGGTTGGTATTTTTCAATAGTTTCAAACAATGCTTTTTTAATTTCATGTACATCTTCATCTTGTACATAACTGTAATATTTATCAGCACTAATTTCGGTAGGCAAATTTTCTTCTAATATCACATTAATATTGGCAGATAATTTAAAATTATCAGTTGATGGATAATATTCAACAATACCCATTTGTTGTAAATCGTTTGATATTTGTAATTGATATTGTTTTTCAATCAATACCAATTCAGCATTGCGTTGTTCGGTAATATCACGGATGGTGCCGTATATGCCAACACATTCACCATTTTCAATTTTGCTTTTGCATAAGCATTCAACATGTTTTATTTTACCATTTCTAAGTTCCAATTTATAATCAACGGTATCCCAATGTTCTTTCACCACCATATTTTCCATTTTATGAATGATTCTGTTTTTATCATCATAATGCACAAAATTTAGCATCTCGGCAATATCTAATACTCTGGCTTCGGGCTCTTCTAATATTTGTTGAAAAAACTCTTTTGTATAATGAACTTCATTCATTTTTAAATCAATTTCCCAATTACTCATTTTTAATAACCGCATTGATTCTTCAATCCGTTTATCTTTTTCAGCAATTATTTTTTGTTGATTTTGTTTGTCCGTAATATCTTGTAAAGTGCCATGTATGCTTACACATTCATCATCAATAAAAATGGGTTTAGCATAAATTTCAACATATTTTTTTGTGCCATCTTTTAATATTAAATATCGATGAAAATGATGCCATTTATCCTGTTTAATAACCGAGGCTAAATCAAAATAAGTTTGTTCCACCATTTCAGCCTCTATGTAGT
>JBEANU010000077.1:0-5251 GCA_041165265.1 Bacteroidota bacterium
GCATATTTGTTTAAAATTTCAACGGTTTTATCTAGCTCCTTAGCTGCATCAGGTCTTATATTGGCCTTATCTACATCATAATAAATATTATCAATTTTCACTACATCGCCGGTGCAATACATCCCAATTCCTTGTTTCAAATCTTGCGATGAACGGATGCCTGCTGTTGAAACTTCATTCCAATTTGAGCCACATTTTTCTTTTGATGCTGATACTCGATAATTAGTATTATAAGCTAAATCAAAATGATAATTACCATTAGATGTGGTAATAATTTCTTTGGTTACATGCGTTTTTAAATTTTCAAGAACAATTGAAACACCCTCCATTGCTTGCTTCGTTCCTTCATTAAAAACAGTACCTGATAATGTAATTTTAATTTTTGTTGAATCAAATCGTGGTAATGCGTTTAATTGTTTTTTTGATAATGGAATTTTAATTGTTTCATTATTCATCAATTTATCTTTTGATATGATAATTTCTTCAGGGTTGTATCCATCTTTTTCAGCTACTAATTGAATATCTGAATTTGTAGATACACACATAGCAAAAGTGCCTTCAGTATTGGTTTTAAATACTCGTTTGGTTTTTAATTTATCCATCAATTTTACATTTGCCAAGTGAATTGGTTCTTTAGTATCTGCATCAAAAACTAAAGTAATAATTGAGCTGCATTTTTTTACAAATGAGTAAATATCATCATTACCAGACCTGCTACTTGTAAATAATCCTTCATCACCTTTTTCATTTGTAATTAATCCAAAATCATCTTTTTTACTATTGATAGGATAGCCAATGTTTTCAGGCTCAGCCCATGTTGCATCTTTGTTTTGGGTTGATGTATAAATATCTAACCCACCAAAACCTATTAATGCATTACTTGAAAAATACAGTATATTATTGGATGAGATATACGGAAATACTTCATTGCCTTCGGTATTAATAGGTGCGCCTAAATTTTTGGGGGTGCTCCATTTTCCTAATTCATTTTTACTTACATAAATATCCATTCCGCCAAAACCACCGGGCATATCACTTGCAAAATATAAGTACATTCCATCAGCCGATAAGGAAGGGTGGCAGGTGCTGTATTCATTGCTATTATGCACAAATTCATCAGGCTTACTCCATTCACCTTCTGTTTTTTGTTGGTGATAAATTTTCAATTTCATGGTACCATCATGTGAAAATTTTGATAACCATCCGTTGTAATTATTTCGGGTATAAAAAACTTCAGTTTGAATTTGATTAAATGTAATACTGGCATCATGAAATTTTGTGTTGGCGCTACCTTTCAATAAACTAGGTGCTACGTAATTATTAGTATTTGTAGTTGGCTCAAAATATAAATTATAAAAGGGGCGCCCTGTCCAGCCATGCTGAAAGCCGGCTGTGAATGCACCACTTGGGCGATCACTTGAAAAAATAACTCCATTTTCAAAATAGGTGGGGCACATATCGCTATAGGATGAATTATATAGCATTGATTTTATTTGATACTTTGTGCTATCAGCATACCATTCTTTTATTTGATTACAAGCCATAATACCTGCCATGCCCCGTTTATCGGTTGGGTTTAAAGCATAATAATTTTGAAACCATTTTGCTGCCTCATCAATATTGCCAATTTCTAATGATGATTGTGCATAGCTTAATCTTTCAGAAGCAGTTGAAGCTGGGCTTGCTATAAATTTTTTATACCAAAAACATGCATTTTCAGCATCTGATGTTTTTGCATAACATTCGGCTAAACGCTGCTTTGCAAAAAGGTTTGTAGAATCGTTGATAGCCATATTTTTATAATATTTAATGGCTGAATTATAATCATATTGATTAAATAATTTATTTGCTTTTCGTAAATTATAGGATTGTGCATTTACTACCAAAACTGATAATAATGAAATACTAAATACTAATACTGAATGGAATATTTTTTTCATAAATTATATTTATGCTGAAATGAAGTGTAAGTTTTTTGTTGGGTTTAAAAATATCTAGGCGTTGCAATTTTTCTGTTCATTTGATTCAAATCATATCCAAGCATTACTTCATATGAACCTCTATTGTAATTATTCAATTTTGTAAGCGTAATATCATAAGCAAAGCCTAATCTGATGGCATTATTAATTTCATAAGTTGCCATTAAATCAATACTTTCAATTTTATCAGTAGCCACTTTACTAAAATTACTTCGAAATGAAGCACCTAACCATAAAGCATCTGAAAGTATAAATGTTAGATTAGCATCAACTTCAGTAGGGGCATGTGGTACAAATTTCATTAATGCACTTGGTTTAATTTTTACTGCATCTGAAATTGAAAACACTCTACCAGCCATCAAAAATAAATGCCGATATTGACGGGATGTAGTTTGAGAAACTGTGCCATTTGATTTTTCATACAACTTATTATTTACTATATGTGGCACCGCCAAACCTATGTAACTTTTGCTAGTATTATAATACAAGCCTGTTCCGAAGTTTGCCACTGTAAAATTTTTTATTGGATTAGCAAAATTTTCATCGCCTTGGTCAAAAACGGTGAGTTCATTAAAGCGGTGTGAAATTGTGGTAATAGTTGCTTGCAAACCAAAAGATAATTTGCCTACTTGATTTACAGGAATACGATAGGCGTAGCTTCCTGATACGTTTGTAAAACTACTTATTCCTATTTGATCGCTAGTGATATTAAGCCCCACTCCTACTCTTTCATTTCGTAATGGTGAGTGTATTCCTACGTTTAAAGTTTTAGGGGCGCCATCCATTTTTAACCATTGAGTGCGGTATAATGCTGTGGCACTTAAGCATTCACGACTGCCTGAATATGCAGGGTTTACTGAAAGTTGGTTCCACATATACATGGTATATTGTGCATCTTGCTGTGCAAATATTTTAGTGGTTGCTAGTGCTGAACATACTAAAACAAATAATATTTTTTTCATTCTGAAATATTTTTCTGATTAATGAATTTGATAGGTAAATTGAATAATGATTATTTATGGATGACGATATAACCTTGTTTATCATCGTGTTTATTATCATTAAATTTAAATATATAAAAATAGGTACCATCAGGCAAGGTTTGATTTTGATAGGTGCCTTCCCAATCATTTTTATAAGGTTTTGCACTATACACTTCATTGCCCCATCTATTAAAAATTATTATTTCATTATTGGGATATTGCAATGCACAATCAATTTTAAAGTAATCATTTCTCTTATCACCATTTGGTGATAAGCCTTGCGCAAATATGCATTCAGCACGGCAATCAGCATGAAATAAAATTTTTGCTTCAGCATACATTCCATTTACTACAATTGAATAAATAGCTGAATCAGTTCCTGTAAAACCTACATTAGGAATATATTGAATTGATTTGCCTGACACTGAAATTTGCCCATTAGTTGTTGGCTGATTGATATACACTTTCACATCATTACTTGCATTGCCGGTGGCATCATTTAATACAACATCATATTTAGTTTCACCACATTCAATTGCTTTTGTAGCGCCTATTGTATCATTTATTGCTATTGGATTTACTTTTATGTAAATAGTTGCTTCAGTGCTACAAAGTTTTGTTGTTGATGAATCAAACAAAATATATTTGATGGAATCTAAACCAACGAACCCATTATTAGGTGTATATACTATTGTGTTGCCTACATTTTTAGTTGCAACACCATTTACACCAAACATTGAAATATTAATGCCTTCGTTCTGATTGCCATTTAATACATCATTTAATGTTGGATAAATTAATATTGGATTTAAATAAGTTGTAATTACACTATCATCAACAGCAATTGGTGAAGCTAAAATTATGGTGGTATCGGTTTTAACACTTGTACAACCTAATGATGTATAAGTGTATGTAATTGGGTTATTAGTATTAACAGGCAGAACGCTTACATTCAAATAAGTTGTGCCGCCTATTGTTTGTAAACCATTGCCACTAAACACACCGCCTGCAGGTGTTGCTATTAAAGGAATTAATGATGAATTGTTACAATAAGCAAAATCTAAATTAAAATTAATTTGAGCTGCTTGCTGAATTGTTAAAATAACACTATCGGTTGAAAAACAGCCTGTACCATCGGTTACAGTTACATAATAAGTGGTATTTACTTTTGGTGTAACTAATGGGTTGGCTACATGAGGTAAGGTATCATGTTGTGATGAAATCCAATTGAATGAATAAACACCTGAACCACCACTAGCGGTTAATGGTGAGCCGCCAATGTTTATTGAATTCCCCAAACATACATTTTGATTTAACCCTGCATCGGCAAATAATGAACAGCCTCCTACAAATACTTTCACCCAACCAGTATCACATAAATTAGGAACACCATTATCACACAAAATATATTGAAATGAATCAACCAAGCCCAATGCTGCAAAACCAACATTTGGAGTGTACGTAAATTTACCATTAGTTAATAATGTAATTGTACCATGCTTTGGTGCTACAATACCAGCATTTATGCTTACTGTGGCGGTTGTAATGTTTCCTTCGGGCAAAATATTTGAATCATCATCTGTATCATTATTAATTACTGCTTGTGCTGTAGTACCTGCTGTGCCTGCTGTGGCAATGGACAGTACATCGGTATTTGCAGTTGGTTTTCCGTTTACACCAATTACATGAATTAAAACTATTGCCGTATCGCAAATGCTTGTACCTGCTGAGCAATAAGTATATGTAAAGTAATCATCGCCACTAAAATTAGTAGCAGGCTTATAAGTATAACTTCCGTTTGAGTTTTGAACTACTGTACCATGTAACGGATTTACACTGATATAGCTGGATACTATATTACCATAGGCACTATCATTCAATAATACAAAAATGGTATCGGTTGAATTTTCAATCAAAGTATCTCTATCAAATCGGGCTGTTGGAATATTTGATGCTACTGCTATAAATACTTTTGCGGTATCACAAAGTATAGGCGTTCCATCATCACAAATTTTATATTCAAAACTATCTAACCCAATAAAACTGTTATTAGGAATGTAGGTAACCACATTATTATTCACTGATATTGTGCCGTGTAATGGCTGTAATAAATTAGTTGGTAATGATACAGTTAAGTTCATGCCTTGTGGTGCTGCATTGGTGGTATCGCTATCGGTATCATTTGCCAATACAGTAATATTCACAGGAGTATTGATGGGTGTTGATTTTACATCATTTACAGCAATAGGTTTATCATTAATTGGTGTAACATGAAGTATCACTATTGCA
>JBEANU010000078.1:0-2873 GCA_041165265.1 Bacteroidota bacterium
CTTGGAAACCATTGGCGATAACGTGTGGGAATACGATACCAATGAAGGCAAAATATATTTTTCGCAATGTGAAAATTTATTGCTTGGGTATGAATCAGATGATTATAAAGCTGATTCAAAATTGTGGTGGAAGTGCATTTTAAAAGAAGATAGAATTAAAATAAAAAATAGAAATGAATTATACCGAAGTGGTGTGTTAGAAACCCATAGCATTGAGTATAGATTGCAACATCGTGATGGCTCAATAAAATGGGTAATGGATAGAGGCGGTGTAATTGAAAAATCAAACGATAATAAACCTTTACGAATCATTGGAACCCTTACTGATATTACACATTTGAAGCAAGTTGAAGATGATTTAATGACTTCGGGCAATAGATTATCGCACTTAATATCAAACCTACAAGAAGGCATTTTGGTGAGCGATGCTTCAGGAAAAATTGTTTTATCCAATTCAGTTTTTTGTCAACTATTTCACATTGATGCCCAACCTGAAGCATTGATTGGATATGATACTTTAAAAGGAGCACAACAAGGCAAGCACTTATTTAAAGATGCTGATTCATTTGTGAAAAACATAAATGATTTAATACAGAATCAACAAATTTGTATGGGCGATGAAATACAATTGATGAATGGTAAAGTGTATCAATGCGATTATATTCCATTATTTGTACATAAAATTTATAGCGGCCATTTATTAAAGTTTAAAGATATTACTGAAGAAAGGCTTGCTCAATCAGCCCTGCAGCTAAGTGAAGAAAAATACAGAAACATTATTGCCAATATGAATTTGGGTTTAATTGAAGTTGATTTGAATGAAAATATTCAATTTGCCAATCAAAGTTTTTGTGATTTAAGTGGTTATACACTATCTGAATTGATTGGTTTAAATTCTGAAAATATTTTACCACAAGCTTCGGAATTAGCATTAGCCAAAAAAATAGAATTTAAAAATAATGTTCAATCAGATGCCTATGAATTAAAACTTACTACCAAATCGGGTGAACAAAAATGGTGCTTGATAAGTGGTGCGCCAAAGTATAATGATAAAGGTGAATGGGTAGGTTCAATAGGAATTCATTTAGATATTACATCACAAAAACGATTAGAAAAAGATTTAATTGAAGCCCGTGAAATGGCTGAACACAGTGCCCAAGCTAAAGAAATATTTTTGGCAAATATGAGCCATGAAGTGCGTACACCCATGAATGCAATACTGGGCATGAGTAAGCAATTACAAAAAACTTCATTAACTGATAAACAAAATTCACTACTAAATATCATCAATTCAGCATCTGAAAATTTATTAGTAGTGATTAATGATATTTTAGATTTATCAAAAATTGAAGCTGGCAAACTTACTATTGAAAATATTGGATTCAATTTGCATGAAGTGGTATCACGAGCTATGCAAGTGATATCGCATAGAGCAGAAGAAAAAGGATTGCGATTAATGGTTGATTTTGATACCAACATCAGCACTACATTAATCGGCGACCCATATCGTACCAATCAAATATTATTAAATTTATTAAGCAATGCAGTAAAATTTACACCCCGTGGATACATTAAAATTGAATGCCATTTAAGCAAAACTTACTCTGCTAAAAATCAAACTATATTAATCAGTGTAATGGATTCAGGCATTGGAATGGATGAAGAATTTCAATCGCAATTATTTCAAAAATTTGTTCAAGAAGATAAATCAGTGGCCCGTAAATATGGCGGTACAGGCTTAGGAATGAGCATCTGCAAACAATTAATTGAATTAATGGGTGGAAAAATAAATGTAAAAAGTAAAAAAAATATAGGTACTACTATTGAAGTTGAATTAATGTTTGAATTAGGCAGCCATGCTGATATACCTATCACTCCTGCAATTGTTGCCAACCATGAAATATTACGAAATAAAAACATTTTATTAGTGGAAGATAATGAGATGAACAGATTGGTTGCTTGTGAGGCATTAAGCCATTATGGACTTCATATTACTGAGGCAATAAATGGATTAGAAGCCATTGAACTAATAAAAAATAAAAAATTTGATATTATACTAATGGATGTTCAAATGCCCGTAATGAACGGCTTTGAAGCCACTGAAATGATTAGAAAAGTATTTAAAAACGATACCCCAATTATTGCACTTACAGCCAATGCTTTAAAAGGTGAATCAGTTAAATGCATTGATGCTGGCATGGATGATTATATTTCAAAACCATTTGAAGAGGAAGATTTAGTGAATATGATGGCAACTTGGATATCTAAAAAAAACAATCATACACCTGCCATAGATAGCGGAATTTCAAAAAATCAACCCATTTATAATTTAACACATCTGGAAAGAATTAGCCGTGGCAATCAGGAATTCATTATTAAAATGAAACAACTTTTTGTTGCCCAAATTCCAACATCCATGAATGAAATTAAGGCTGCATTTGAGGATAGAAATTTTCCGCTTCTAAAAAAAACAGCCCATAAAATAAAGCCCATTGTTCAAAATTTGGGCATACATGATTTAGTAAATGATTTATCTGAAATTGAAGAATTGGCTACCGAAGAATCAAACAATAGTGAATTACTATTAATTATTGAAAGAGCATCGTTTGTGCTACATGAAGCCGTTGAACAAATGAAAATTGATATTAATTAATTCATCAAAAAATCAAAACATCAAAAAATGGTTATTGTATCACTATTTGCTTGTTGATTACACCTGATTCCGTTTTGAGTTGTAGTTGATAGATGCCACTTGATAAATTATTGCGGTCAATTGTGTATTGATGCATTCCTTCAGATAAAGCAACTGAGTTAATAATCACTCTTACTTGTTCTCCTAACATATTATACATAAGTAATTGAGCCGATGCTTG
>JBEANU010000079.1:0-4781 GCA_041165265.1 Bacteroidota bacterium
AAAAAACTAGAGAACCTAAATTCATCTTTATTTGAGTTGTTAGAAAATGCATGGACAAATTGGATAAACTCTACAAGTCTTGACAATTTAACTTTCTTCGTTGACCTCTTTGATAAAATTGAGCGAAAACTTAGACCACTTTAATATTCAAGAAAATCAAAAAATATCCAAAACAAAAAACGGCGAATAAATTTATTCGCCGTTTTTGTTTCTCTATCAATTATAAATACAAATTAAGCAATCTCAATTTTTTTTACTTCAGGTTTTGCCTCTGCTTTTTTACTTACATCTACTTTTAAAATACCATTTTCATAAATCGCTTTAATATTAGTGGTATCAATAGTTTCAGGTAAAGTAAAACTGCGTTTGAAAGAAGTGTAATTAAATTCTTTACGAGTATATTTTTCACCTTCCTGTTTTTGTTCTGTTTGTTTTTCAGCACTAATGGTCAAAATATTTTTGTCCATTGTTACCTCAAAATTTTCTTTTTGCAAACCCGGGGCTGCAATCTCTAAATGAAAACCATTGCCTGTTTCTTTAATGTTCACCATTGGTGTGCTATTACTAAAATCAGCACCATTAAATAAATTGTCGTTAAATACTTCATTCAAAATTGAATTGAAAGAAACTGGAGCAAAGCCCATTCTTTTTGGAAAAACTGTTACTGTGTTCATGATTATTAATTTTTTATTTGTTTAAAAATTGTTTGATGCCATTGCGGCGAAAAATATTCCAACTCAATTTTTAAGACAAAAAATCATAAACTAATGAAATTGCACTGACTGAATGACTTAACCATAAAGGATTTTATGACATTTTTTACAAAATTAAATATCCAAACAGTTAATTTTTTATCTACAATTTTATATAACTAGTGGTTCATCTAAAAGTCAGTTTGAGTCTTATTTTCAACCAACTAAAAATTTATAAATTAAGCAAAATTCCACTTCGCTAACACAAAGCCACCGCACAAAATTGATTCTTGATTTACTCATTAAATAATGTTTTTAATGGTATTCGTGATGCGCTTCACTTAATTTCTAAATTTTTTTTTGATAGGAATTAGCGCCAAATAATTTTATAAATGGCTATTGAATATTGAAGAATTGAATCTTTAATAAGTTGATTGGAGGCTTTTTTAAAGCTCAATTTTTCTTGTGTCTTCATTTTTTTTTGAATAATAGATTTAAAACATTTAGTTTATTTCTACTACTTCAACCCCAACTCTTTCAATTGCTTTTCAGCTATTGAACTTGGTGCATCTAACATTACATCTCGGCCCGAATTATTTTTTGGGAAGGCAATAAAATCTCGAATAATTTCGCTGCCGCCAATGATGGCACACAAGCGGTCAAACCCAAATGCAATGCCGCCATGTGGTGGTGCGCCATATTCAAATGCGCCTAATAAAAACCCGAATTTGTGTTGTGCTTCTTCTTCACTCATGCCCAATGCAGCAAACATTTTTTGTTGCAAATCTTTTTGAAAAATTCTAATAGAACCGCCACCTAATTCATTGCCATTTAAAATCAAATCGTAGGCATTAGCTTTAATGTTAGCGTAAGGATGCTCTAAATATTTTTCCAAATTTTCAACTTTCGGATTATTGTTCACCATCATTTCAATATGCTCCGGTTTTGGCGAAGTGAACGGATGATGACGAGCCACCCAGCGCCCAGCGCCGCCACCATCTTGGTCTTCTAAGGCAAATTCAAATAGCGGAAAATCATACACCCACAACAATTTGAATTCATCTGCTTTTCGCAAACCTAATCTGGTAGCCATTTCCATTCGCAAATCAGAAGTTGCTTTTCTTGTTTTTTCTTCGGTACCTGCTAAAATCAAAATCAAATCATTTGGTTTTGCATGGCAGAAATTTGCTAATGATTTCAATTTTTCTGCATCAAAAAATTTATCAAACGAACTTTTGAAAGTACCATCAGCAGCGCATTTCACAAATGCTAATCCGCCCATGCCAATTTGCGGACGCTTCACCCACTCAATCAATTCATCGGTTTGTTTACGTGAGTACTCAGCAGCGTTTGGAACACAAATAGCTAATATAGTTTCAGCATTATCGAAAACTGGAAAAGCCCCCTCTAACTCCCCCAAAGGGGGAGGATAGCCACCCACTTGGCTTTGAGCGTTGCTTGTATCTTCATTCCCCCTTTGGGGGAAACGAAGGGGGCTTTTGATGTTCTGCAATTTCATTTCAAAACGAATATCAGGTTTGTCATTTCCATAATTCCACATGGCATCATCCCAAGTCATTCGTTCAACAGTTTCTGTGTAATTAATATTTTTTACTTCTTTGAAAATATATTTTACCATGCCTTCAAACATTTGCAAAATATCTTCTTGTTCTACAAATGTCATTTCGCAATCTATCTGTGTAAATTCGGGTTGGCGGTCAGCTCTCAAATCTTCATCTCTAAAGCATTTTACAATTTGATAATAACGATCGTAACCACTTACCATTAATAATTGTTTGAAGGTTTGTGGGGATTGCGGCAAGGCATAAAATTCACCTTGATTCATTCGGCTTGGCACCACAAAATCTCTTGCACCTTCAGGCGTTGATTTAATCAAGAAAGGTGTTTCAATATCCAAGAAGCCTTGTTCGTGTAAATAGTTTCTGGTGGCTCTGTTTACGGCATACCGCAACAATAAATTTTGTTGTATAGGGTTTCTACGCAAATCCAAATAACGATATTTCATGCGCAAATCATCACCGCCATCGGTTTCGTCTTCAATGGTGAAAGGCGGAGTGTTGGCGGCATTCAACACTTTTAAATCATTAACCTCCAATTCAATTTCACCAGTTAGAATGTTTTTATTTTTGCTGCTTCGTTCAATCACATTGCCTTTTGCTTGAATCACAAACTCACGACCCAACTGTGTTTTCAGCAATTCAGGATTTTTTGATTCATCCAAAACTAATTGAGTAATGCCATATCTATCACGTAAATCAATAAAAGTGAGTGAACCCATTTTTCGGATTTTCTGAATCCAGCCGCTTAGTGTTACATTTTTTGAAACATCGGTGATACGCAATTCGCCGCAAGTGTGTGTACGATACATATGTGAAGTATGATTTTTGATTTACGATTAAACAGCAAAAATACAGATTGGAAAAAAGTATGGCGAACTTTTAACTACAAATATTTGAAATAGTACTATTGTGAACAGTAGTTAGTTTAATGAATACTTGTATGCGAAAAAATTGTATGCTATAGATTAATTTGAAAAATTAATTTTTGAATTTAATGTAACTACCATACAGCAATCAATTTATTTATAATTTAGTAGGCATCAGCAAAAACTAAAATTTTATTCCACCCAATCCGCTACAAAAATATTAGTATCGTGAGTGCCGCCATTATTGCGGTTGCTGCTAAATATTATTTTTTTTCCATCCCAGCTAAACATCGGAAAAGCATCAAAGCCGCCATCATGCGATATTTTTTCTAAACCTGTGCCATCAATATTGATTAAATAAAGATTAAACGGAAAGCCACGTTCATATTCATGATTGCTAGCAAATATTATTTTTTTACCACTTGGATGAAATGAAGGAGCCCAATTAGCTTTGCCTAAGTGTGTAATTTGTTTGGCATCTGAGCCATCTATATTAGCTACATACACTTCCATATTGGTAGGTGCTACCATGTTTTGCACTAATAAGTCTTTGTATTCTTTTTGTGCTTCGTCGTTACTTGGTCGGGATGCTCTCCAAACAATTTTTTTGCCATCAGGTGAAAAATTAGCTCCACCATCATAGCCTAATGTATTTGTAATTTGCTTTACATTTTTTCCATTTATATCCATCGTATATAAATCAATATCACCATTTCTAGTGCTTGTAAATACAATCGTTTTACCATCAGGAGATACCGTTGCTTCGGCATCATAGCCTTTTGTTTGGGTAAGTTGATGTTTGATTTTGCCATTTAAATCAGCCACAAAAATATCATATTCAGGATATAAAGGCCAAACATATTTTTTCAAAATTTTTCTATCAGGTACTGGCGGACAATCATTCATTTCAGCATGTGTGCTGGCAAAAATAATTTCTGTATCACCTGGCATAAAAAAGCTGCAAGTAGTTCTGCCTAAGCCATTGCTAATTTGTTTGTAATTGAATTTGGTAGGATTATAATTACCAAAATAAATTCTATCGCATGATATATTTTCAGATGTATTTGTTTTTTGAAACGTAATCATTTTGCCATTCCAACTCCAATAGGCTTCAGCATTATCGCCACCAAAAGTGAGTTGATGAATATTTTTAAAATGCTTTTCACCATCAAATAAAAGTGAAGATGAATTTGTATCATCTGTTTTTTTGAAATTTGAAAAGCTAATAATTACAACGATAGCAATAATGACGAATAGTGTATTTCGAAGCATATTTTAATTTATTTTTTAAAAGGAAGTTTTGTGTTATTGATTTATTCCACTCCTAAAGGAGTGGTATGTTTATAAGAAAAGCGTTTTTCTATAAACATTCGACCCCGTAGGGGTCGTACAAGAAATATGTAATTGGGCAAATAACATTTTTTTTAATACTATTGAGAATGTTAAACTTTTTCAGATAATAATTTTTCTAAAGCAATAATGCGTTGCTCTAAATCAGGTAATTTTCGGTAAACGGCTTGCGAACGAAGTGATGAAGTATAATTAAATGCAGGGCTGCCTGTTACAGCAGTTTTAGGTGCTTCAATGGTTTTTGATACACCGCTTTGAGCATTAATTTTTGTTCCGTCAGCAATTTTGATATG
>JBEANU010000080.1:0-8646 GCA_041165265.1 Bacteroidota bacterium
TTTGCAAAGTCCAATTAGCAGTATCCGAAACAACCTGATTAAAATTAATTTGAGGCTTTTGTGGTATAAAACAAAAATTAGGAAAAGTTGAAAAAGGCGCATAGTTGCTAATTGCCCAAGTAGTAAATAATGCACCAGCATTATTACTAGCTAACATTAATGCTCTTCCCGAAATATGAGTTACCCCACAATTAATAAACTGATTGTACTTATACCTATTTCCTAGAATAAGCTTCTGACTTAGTTTTACTTGAGCATACTCTCGATATGTAATAAAAAGATTATTCGGTTGAATTAAACAAATTCCAATTTCACCTTCACAATTTCACCTTCACCATTTTTAGGCCATTGATATATTCCATCTTGCACAAATGGTGGGTTAATACTACTATCTGTACATCGAAAAAAATAATCCGGAGTTGTGCTGGTTGGGCTATACCAATTAGTACAAAATCGTAATTGTGCAGGTGCATCTGGGCAAGTATCATGTATCTCAAAACTTGGGTTGGGTATTAAGTTTTGTGCATCAACTACTAAATAAAACAATAAGCTAATAAAAATAATAATTATTGATTTCATTTTTTAGAAATTAATGGTTAAAGTGTGTAAAATAAACTTAATTCTAAATTTACTGGAGGTATAAAATTGGAGTTATAAAGAAAACTAGGCCAAAAAACTCCGAATTTTGTTAAAACACCGATCGATCTTTTATTGAATGAAAAAGATTTCATAAATCCAATGTTGTAAGTATAGTAATAAATATCACTTATATTATTGTTTTCTTCCAAAAAAGTACCATTTCTAAATGTTGTTTTTACATAAGATTTGTAAAATCCTTTTCTAACAGCTAAACTTTGAAAAAATGAATGTCTCTTATTTAAAAAATTGACTCCTAATAAAAATTTGTTCTTTGATGTACGTTCAATGTATTCATTTGGAACATCCTCATCAACATAATGATAGTAAGCATAACCTAACTCACCATAAAATCTGTTTGTAATTTTTATCCAAGTTCCAACTTTTGCATAACCTCCCAATAAAGTACTAAAGCCAATGGTTGGTATAAATATAGGCTGTTTATCTTTTTGTGGTATGCTATCTTGTTTTGTTTGTGCTTTAACCAAAGCGCAGCAGCATAGCATTAAGCAACATACAATTATTTTTTTCATACACTAAAAATTAGGTTAAAGTTAAATTATTTATTACTTTCTTGCGTTTTAAATGTTACCTGCATGGGATTGTATAGTTTATTATCTGGCTGTACGAATTATAAGAAGCCAATACACCTCCAATAATTATTGCAATAGCTGGGAGTAATTGTGTGTGTTTCATAAGGAGTAAAATTAACTAAAGTTCTAATCAATTTTATAAACGAAAAAAATAAGTATATAACACCATTTATCAACGCAAAATCACGTATTTATGTAAATGCTTTTACGCATGATGGGGGTAATACTCATTCCAATACCGATAGTGTAAATGTAATAGTTCAATAAAATTGGACAAACATTTACTACATCGGCATTATATCAAATTGATTGGGCTAAATAATTATTCATTTTGATATAACTCAAAAATAGTCTTTGGACTATATTTAAAACGCAATCGGTATAAAACTTTCTTTGAATTCATAAAGCAAAAAAGCTTTCTGAATTCAGAAAGCTTTTTTGTTAAGTAATTTTTTTTAGTATTAAAGTTTAGTAACTCCACAAATCGTGCTCAAAATTGAAAATTTCATTTTTCACCCTTTCGCCTTCCAACAACGCATCAATACCATTTGAATAACCCGATATTGTTCTATCATATACATTAGATTCCTTAATGATATAACTACTAAAATACCTAAACTCCATAATATCTTCCCACGTCATTCGTATAGCATCATTTTTGGGGTTAAAGATTTCTTTCCGTGCAAAAACCTTACGCATATCAGGATAATATACCCAATACATAGGAACTTTTACTACTTGGCCACCTACTTCCATATCTAAAACTGGAGCAATACCCAAAATACGAACTTGCATGGTTGATGTTTCTTCATCAAAAATCCAATCTTCCTTTAATCTGAATTGGTTGATTTTATTGTAATCTAAATCTCTAACTTTTGGAGTATAACCTGTTACTTCACCTGTCATAGGATCAATCACTGGTACAGTATCAACACCGGCACCAATAATTTTTACTTTATCTATGCCCATTGTATTAATATAATCCTCATCTGAAAATGCAGTTACTTCGCCACCTAATACAGCACGATGAATCATATCAAAAAATGTTTCATTAGGGAAATGATATGGATATTTAAAAGCTTGGTTCATTTTTTCACGAACATCAATTAGTCTCCAAATGCGCTTTTGATAAAACACATCTGCTTCACGAATATGCTCGTAAGGTATTACCTGTTTTTCTTGATAAATTTTGCGTTCGTAAACACCATTCATTCGTTTTGAAACTGGTAAAGGAGCTAATCCGCCATTAGCCATAACGCCACTTGAATCGCCACTCATTGAGCTATTGGTTGAATCATCCATATTGGTAATAGCCACTATAGCATCACTTGTGCCTGAATCTAAATTAATTGATTGATTTGCTTTTGCATTGCTTACAACAAACAAAACAGCCATCAACAAAACACCGATTTTTAAATTTATAAATTTCATAACTAATTAAATGTAAATGTTAATGTAGCTAAATTACGAGGAGTTCCATCACAACCTCTAGCTACTATTCTATCAAAAATAATAATATCGCCTGGTTGTGCTGAACTAATATTCTTTTTAACTTCATCTGTAAACATTAAACCTTTTTGATCCGGTAACACTTTTGCATCTTGTCGCTTTTTAATAAAAACACAATCGTATTTTTGAACAGCAAAAGGGCAATTAAAATCAAAATTATCTAACACTGCCGCAATACCAGTTTGAGCTTTCATTAATGAAGTAGCAATTTTGCCACCTTGTGAGCCACCCACTTTTGCAACAGGGTCAGGAATTTGTTTTACACGAAAATTAAATTTACCAACGGTTGAAGTTCCGCCTTTTGCATCTTTACCAAACACTGTTACATCAGCACCACCTTGCACTGAAGCAGTTTGGGTGATAATGTATTTTCCTGGGCCAGCTGCTGCATCAGGTACAATTGTTCCTGCTGAAATAGAAGCACTTATTTTATCGGCTGTAAAACCAGCTGCAGTAATAGTTACAGGATTAGGAACACCTTTGTAAACCACATTCATTTTATCAGCAGATACTGAACCAAACGGTTTGATAACTTGATATTTGCCTTTTGTTCTATAAACTTTTAATGCGCCTGATGGGTCTTTTAATGATATATCCACATTATATTCATGTTCCCCTTCGCCACCGCCTAAAGTAACTTTACCTTCACCGCCTTCAACAGGTACATTTGAACCATTTACAGTTACAATTGGGTTATCTTTTGAGTTAAAAGCTGATAAAAATGCATTAGCTTTAAATTGCTGACCCACTGTAATAATAGTTGGTCCATCAGGTACAACTTGTGCTGTTAAAGTATCAAATTTAAAATCTGTTTTACCAATTGTTTTTAATAATTCATTAATTACATCGGCTTCAGCAGTTCTAATTTGTTGCTCTAACCCATTTAATATGGTTACACCTGCAACTGCTGGCACTGAATGAAAATTATGAAACCACCATTTTTTCTCTAATTCATTTTCACCTTCTTTTTCATCTTCGGCACGTAAGGCTATTTGTTTATCTAACTTTTTTAAATCATCGGCAGTAACACCTTTAATTCCTTTTAATAAACTTACTAATTGAACTCGGGTATCATTAATTCTTTTTTGAACTGCTGAACCAACTGTACCTTGTTCATCAGCACCAATAAAAATATCACCAGCTGCATCTAAATCTTTTTCATTGTGCAATCTATGCGTTTCAGGCTCGTACCCTTCGGCTTTAGTAATAATTTCTTGTTTATATTTTTCAATCTCATTATACAATTTATCAGCAATTTGTTTTGCTTGGGCTGATCTTTCAAACGCAATTTGCGCTTTAACTCCATTAATATCATGCTGATCTTTAATGATTTTATAAGTTAAATCATTTTTATTTTTTAATGCATTTTGAGTGTTTACAATGCCATTGTTTACAATATTGAATGCATTTAAAATCTCAGCTGAAACGTTCATTGCCAGCATGGCTGTTAACACGAGATACATCATGTTAATCATCATCTGCCGGGGTTCTTTGGGCATTGCCATATATCAAATCAAATTTTGATGGTTATAAAAAATTGTTTAAGAAAAAGATTTTTATTTTAAAAATTATCTATTAGATGTATTCATGGCACTTAACATATTGCCATAAATATTATTTAATGATGATAAATTTTTGCTTAATGCTGCCATTTGTTCCTTATATCTTGCTGAATCTTCTAATGAACTATTCATATGATCCATTGCTTGTAACAAGTTACCATAATAATTATTCATAGCTTTAAGATGTGAGCTTGTATCTTGTAGTTCCAATTCATACATTGCATTTAATGATGCTAAATTGGTAGTAACTGATTGTATTTGCTCATGAAAAGCCTGAGCACCGCTGCCCATGGCACCTATTGATTTTACATTTTCGGCTGCTTCTTCAAAAGCCCCGTTCATGGATGATAATGTGGTGGCTGCCGAACGAGCACTTGTAGCATAATCGTTAGTTGCTGCAACGGCATCTGAAATATCACTCATTTTATTTGCATTTTCAGCAATTTTTTCAAAACCTGCTCCTAATTTTGAAAACACTTCATCGCTAACGCCAACTTTTTCCATCAAATTACCAACTTGCTCATTCATTGGGGCATTAGTTGTATTTTTTCTTACAAAAGTTTTATCTACTTCGGGTGCAATATCTAAACCTGGATGAACACGTTCCCAATAATAATCTTTGTGCGGCGGAAGCAACCCAAGCATGGCAAATAATGCTGCTTCTACTATCATTCCTATCATTAGCATTTGAGTAGCTCCTGGCCAGTGAAGAATCTTAAACAAGGCTCCTAAGATTACTACCGAGGCTCCTACACCAATTACAGCGTTTTTAACACGTTTACCTCTTTCAGTTTCAAAAAAATGGGCAATACCAGACATAATTTTTTGTTGGTTTAAAAGTTATTAATTAATGTAAAAAAAATGCAATTTATTTTTTGATATTATTTTTGAATATCACTCATTGAACGTCCTAAGAAACTTTGAATACAACGAAAACCTATATAACTTTTTGCTGTATCTTGAAATTCCCAATGACGGCTACCACATTGTAAATAGTATCCAATATCTTTCCAAGAACCACCACGTAACACTTTTCGTTTCATGGCATCTTTATCATCATCTTTTGCATCGTATCTAATTGCTGAAGATAAATCATGCGTAAATGCATATGCGTTTTCAAAATAAATATCAGCACACCATTCAGCTACATTGCCTGACATATTGTATAAACCAAAGTCATTAGGAAAATAAGCATCTGCTTTTACGGTATAAACGCCACCATCTTCTAAATAATTACCTCTCATTGGTTTAAAGTTAGCTAAAATACAGCCTTTAGCATTTCGTAAGTAAGGGCCGCCCCAAGGATATGGCGAATTATCATGACCGCCACGGGCTGCGTATTCCCACTCTGATTCATAAGGTAAGCGAAAATCTTCAGCCTCAACTCTGCTATTAGTTCTATTAAAGTCATTCATAAATCTAGTACGCCAAATTGAAAAAGCGGTGGCTTGTTTCCAACTTACACCAACTACAGGATAGTTATCAAAAGCTGGGTGATTAAAATAATTTCGGGTTAATGGTTCATTGTAAGCATAGGTGTAATCATGAATCCAACATAATGTATCAGGATAAATTCTTATGTAGTTGTTTTTTAAGAAAGCGCTTCTTGGCTTTTCTCTGTTTTCTTTTTTTGCTGCATCTTTCCAATCAACATAAACAAATTCGTAGAATAATTTACCTGGGTCAATGGCACGTTGGCCCCAAAAACTATTTTCAGGGGCATAAAACAATTCATCCAATTTTTTATCACCAGCATTATCAGCTGCCCAATCAATTTCTTTTTCCCAATTGATGCGTTCATGTTCGCCACCTGGATCTAATAAATAATCATCTCCCATTAATTTATGGGCTATTGAATCACGAACCCAATTAGTAAATTGACGATATTCGTTATTTGTAATTTCGGTATTATCCATAAAAAATCCTGGAACAGTGATTGAACGTGGGCGTTGAACCAATGCATTATTCACATCTTGATCACTTGGCCCAACATGCAATGTACCTGAATGAACATATACCATTCCGTAAGGTATTTCCATTATCCATTCCGGACGATCTAAAGCTCCTAAAAGCTGACCATTGTACCCTCCATGACCACAACTTGTTGCAAATAAGGCTACAACTGATACAGCAACAATCCAGTAGTTATTAATAATTTTTCTCATTATTCTATTAATAGGTTTAAAAAATAGCCCTTAACAACTTTTTACGAAAGTTTATAAGGATGACAAAAGTAAACAGATAATTTAATTTTCCAAATAAATTTATTTGGGTGTTTCCACACTGCTTTTTATTGTGATTAGCTTATTGAACAACAAAAGCAAAGGTTTATACTGCAATTGTTAATAAAAGGTTTCAAAAAACGAAATAAAGTTTGTATTACTTTTCAAAAATAAACAAATAAAATTCCTCAAACATTCATCAACAGTGAATTACAAGGCATTGAAAAAAAATAAATATAACCCAGTTGAATAAACAATACTATTGATAGAGCCTATACTTTGCTTGGGTGGCTTTATATTTTTTAAGCCCAGCTTGCCATGATTTTTTTATTTGTGCTGATGTTAGTCCGTCTTCAATTTGTTGTTGAAATTGATTTGTACCGGCTAATGATGAAAAAAATGGGGTAAAAAAATGTGCTTTGTCAGGATAGTTTTTGTAGGCTTTTAACACATAATCAATATTAATGAATGCGCTTTTTTGTAATGAATCTTCTAATAAGTTAGATAAATCCATGCCGAAACATTTTTGATTGATACACGGGGGTGATTTTGCGCCCTCCATACTTTGAGGTGTAAATGAATATTGAAAATTTGTAAATGATGGATGCCCAAATTGTTGAAATGGTTTATCAGTTCCTCGGCCCAAGCTAATATTTGTTCCTTCAAAAAAGCATACTGATGGGTATAAATAAACTGAAATCATGTTGGGCAAGTTAGGTGATGGTTTTATTGGCAATTTGTAAAATTTATTGTGGTTATAATTTTTACATGTTACTACTTCAAGCTTGCACCTTACAATTTTTTCTGGTTTATCGCTTAGCCAATTTTCGCCATTAATCATTTTTGCATACTCGGCAATGGTAAGCCCATGAACAACGGGTACTGGATGCATACCCACAAATGAGGTATATTTTTTTTGTAATATAGGCCCATCAATATAATTTCCGTTAGGATTAGGTCTATCTAAAATTAATACTGTTTTATTGTTTTCGGCGGCTGCCTGCATTACATAATGCAAAGTTGAGATATAGGTATAAAATCTTACTCCTACATCTTGTATATCAAACACTATGATATCTACATTTTGTAAATCATCAGTAGTTGGCTTTTTGTGATGGCCGTATAACGAAATTATTTCAAGGTTTGATTTTTTATCTCTATCATTTATCAAATGTTCGCCGGCATCAGCCGTACCTTTGTAGCCATGTTCGGGTGCAAATACTTTTGTAATGTTTATACTTAGTTTCAATAAACTATCCACCAAATGGGTATTTGATATAAGGCTTGTTGGATTAACCACTAAGGCTACTTTTTTGTTTTTTAATAATGGTAAATATTCTTCCGTTTGTTCTGCTCCGGTAATTATATCAGTTGCAAATTGGGCTTTGCTAGTAGATGCCATTGCAATAAAAATGAAAAAAAGTAAAATTCGCATATTGAAAAAATTGTTTTACAAAATAAAACAATTTTCAAGCCGCATATTTTAAAAGTATCCACAAACAAAAAAGGATTGAAAGCAAAACTTTCAATCCTTTTTTTGAGGTCCCAATCGGATTCGAACCGATGTAGAAGCTTTTGCAGAGCTTTGCCTAGCCACTCGGCTATAGGACCATTTTTTTAATTGGAGTGCAAATATAGTAATCTGATTTAATTTTCATCAATTATTTCAAAATCACTTTTTTGTAGCGCTTCTTTATACAAATCTTCCCGTAATGATTTTATCATTTGTACTTTGCGTTGATTCACTACAATTTTAAATATTTGATCTTTCACGTAGCTTTTAGGCGATGGGTTTCCTTTTGGTAAAAATTCTTTTACTTGAGATAAATAAGTAAATAATGAATCATGTTGCTCTAAATAACCTTTTGTTTTTGCGAAACTAATTTGCATGGTAGGTGGAAAAAAATCAGCGCTTATCCAACTGCTTTCATCAAATGATGAGGTGAGTTTAGCTTTTTTACAAACATCTTGAATTTGCAATGCATTGATGGATGGGTCAGCAAACATTCTTCTTATATTAATAATATCTGACTGATTATTAGGTATTTTAACATAAGTTAATCTAACCAAATCGGTATGTAGTATAAACTCATCTTTATGTGCCAAATAAAATTCTTCTACTTG
>JBEANU010000081.1:0-6216 GCA_041165265.1 Bacteroidota bacterium
TCAAATCGGGACTTCAAACAATTTTGCTTTTTTTTGCTCTACTGATAAATTTTCTTAACGCTAATTTTTACAATGCCGCTTTAAATCATTGAAATTGACTTTTTGAGGCTTGACTAATTAGTACATTCTACTAATTTAAAAACACAAGTATCATTTTGTAACACTATAAACCCTAAAAACTAAAATACACTGCATGGTATTTTGGCTCTGAATTTTGCTTTGGTTTTGCTATAAGTATATTGAAACGAAATCTCAACACCGCCTTGAGCAAAGCTTGCACGGGTTAGCTTTGACAAATTGATATCATAATTTAAATATACTCTATAATTATTTTTGGCATATCCAACAATTGGTACCATGGCATCTTTATATCTGTAAATTAATCCTATGTACATAAATTCATTATACAAACTGGAGTGTTTTAAATTATATCCTCCAATTACACTAAGCGTTTTTTCAGTAGCTTTTTTTTGATAGGAAAAATAAAATTCAGTGAATAATTCATAATTATAATCAACCCGATAGCTATAACCTACATTCAAAATTGGTTTTATACCTAATGTGTTATTATTCTGATAAAATGTTTCAGTAGGTTTATTTAAATGAAATGCTGAAATGCCAGCATGAAAAAATCTATCGCCATCAATAATGGCAGTAAATTCAGCGCCTGCATTTAATTCTAAATAATTTATTACTGATTTTTTGATGGGTTGATTAGGGTCAATTTGTTTATCAAAATGATCATCAATCCATTGATTGCCCCAATATAATTTAGTGAAATTAATTTGTTTTTGCACCCATCCGCCACTTATTCCGCCTGATACATAAAACCTTTCATTATAATCTAACAATTGATGATATGCGCCACTGAATTGAATTTTAGTGGTAGCCAAATTTCCATCACCAGCAATATCTTGCACTACAAATAAACCAGCACCAGCTTTTTTAATTTGTTTATTTCGGGCTTCACCAAAATTTTTATCTACAAATATTGAAGCCGTGTGATACGTTACAGGTATGTTGTACCATTGATTTTTATAATTGCCACCCATTCGCCAATCACCATTAAAAAGCCCTGTTTTAGCAGGATTCAATGAAATGGGCGAAGTAAAAAATTGTGAATAATGTATATCCTGTGCTTTTATTTTTGTAAGCATTGAAACCATTATAACTGATATGAAAAATATTTTTTTCATTTATCTTACTAAAGTTACATTGCCTTTTAGGTTCCGTTTTTCGCCAGTTAAAAAAGTTACTCTCACTGTCCAGGCGTACACATCCATTTCTTGTAATTTACCATGGAATGTACCATCCCAGCCTTCGTTCCTATTAGTTGTTTCAAATACTAATTGCCCCCATCTATTAAATACTCTAAAATCAAATTGATCAATTGCAAAACCATATACTTTAAAATAATCATTATGCCCATCACCATCGGGGCTAAAAGCATTCGGCACTCCTATAGATGGTATTACATCAACTTGTACTTGCTTACAAATGGTATCTTCGCAACCCAAATCGCTGGATGCAACTAAGCAAATTGTATGGTACCCAATGCTATACCATGAGGCAATAAAATCAACTGAATTTGCAACAATTTGTTGATCAACTATCCATTTAAAACTACTTGTATTATAACTTTTATTGATGAAATTAAAAATTGAATCGGGCTTTAATAAAGCGCTTGGCAAAATATTAAATGCTGAAATTGGCATTTTATAAATATGAATATTTTGATACGCTGTATCACTTGTAATGCATTTTGTAGAATCAAACACAATTAATTCAACATGAAAAATACTATGATTGGTATTATAAAAAGTTGAATCAAATGTATGAATTGGTGGATTAAATAAATTGGAAGTAGTGTTATCGCCAAATTGCCATGCATACCGCATAGCGCCTGTACTTTCATTAAAAATATTTACATTTAATTTGCTACAAGCCGCTGTATCACTTACTTTAAATTTGGCTATCGGAAAATTAAAATAAGGGTCAATATCAATAGTTGAAGTATCAACACGATTGCATTTAGTAGTATCAGTAGCAATTAATAATACATGATAAAGCAACGTATCAGTATAAATAAATGATGGATTAGTAATTGTTGAGGTGGTATTATTTACATCATTAAATTTCCAAAGTAAGGATACTGCATTATTATTAAATGCTGTAAAGCTTACATTCAGCGGTGTACAGCCCGTTACAGGATTTGCTAATGCAGTGGCATGAACTTTATTGGTATCTGTTTTCACAAAAAGTGTTACTGAATCTCTTCTATTGCAGGTGGTGGTATCAATACAAATTAATTTAATTGTAAAATTACCTGTGGTTGAATAAGTATGAATTGGGCTTTGTGCATTGCTTACAGCTGAGCCATCGCCAAAATTCCAAATATAATTTTGCGCATGATAACTTCCGTTTGAAAATTGAATGGTAATTGGTGTGCAAGCATGCCAAACTGGTGTGCTGGCTATGGCTTTAGTAAAAGCAGTATCTACTTGTATTAAAACAGCTGCAATGGCTGAATCATTGCAGGTTGCAAGCGTTTTATTTGCAACAAATTTTGCTACAAAATTTCCTATTGAATTATAAGTATGTGATGTGTTTAAACTATTAGTAACTATTGCCGAACCATCACCAAAATCAATATAATAATTGGTGGAATTAACAACTGTGCCTGTAAAATTTACTGTAAATGGCGGACATCCATTTGTTCGGCTTGCGGCTAATGAATCAGTGATTAAAAAAGTACCTACGCTTACATTCACTTTTATTGAATCAACTAAATTACAGGTGAATGTATCAGTTACAATTAAGGTAACTATAAAATTACCATTGGTTGTAAATTGATGGGATGGATTGGCTAAAGTTGATGTGCCTCCATCACCAAATTTCCAATAATAATGAGTGTGTGCTTGTACTGTTGAAGTTGAATTAAACTGCGCTACATCGCCTGGGCAAAGATGTGGCGTTGTAATATTAAAATGGGCATGCACTGAATCGTTTGAAAAAGTAAATGGTAAAAATGTTGAATCAACAATATTGCAGGTGGTTGAATCAGTAACGATTAATTTAATGGTGTAATTGCCAATCACAGTATATTGATGGGATGGATTTTGAAGAGTAGATGTTGTGCCGTCACCAAAATCCCA
The DNA here is from genome assembly GCA_041165265.1 of Bacteroidota bacterium. GTDB lineage: Bacteria > Bacteroidota > Bacteroidia > Chitinophagales > CAIODY01 > CAIODY01. Next base: position 3,156 of record JBEANU010000081.1, read on the forward strand.
AAAATAACTTTGTGCAGTTGATGTGGTGCTTACTACAATTGGTTGATTAAAACAACCGAATGAAAGCGATGCATTAGCTGATGCATTTACTATGGTTGAACCTACTGACATTTTAAACGCCGCCAAATTGCAATTGGTACTTTTATTAGTTGTTGAATAAGCGCCGCTACTAGCTTGTAACTTTGAATCACCGCCGCATCCAGCACAAATTGCCCCGTAGATATTTCCATTTTTATCAAACCTGCTTGTACCACCATCTACATGTTCAATACTACCTGTGCCACCATAATAAGTTCCGAAATTTAATGAAGCAAAATTTCGAGATAAAACCATAATATAAAAATCTGACCACGTTGTTCCATCATCCACTGATTTGAATGCATTTGATGTTACAGGCATATTATTTATTGCACCCGGACTAAAATTTCCTCCAAAAGCACCACCCCACCCAGCCCAAAAAACATTATCACAATTATCCACTGAAAATGCAGTTGGGGAACAATTGGGCAGCCCATTTCCATTGCCTACTACAGTTGAAAGTTGGTAATTATTTAAGGCAGGGTTAAATCGAGTAATGAACTGACCGCTATTTACATTTTTGTAAACAGAGGCTGAAACTGGGTATGCGCCTGCCGTTTGCCCCATAATATAAGGTATATTATTTTTATCTAACTTCACAAAATACGATTGGTCATAACTATTTGTACCTACATAAGTTGATGCCAATAAATTGGTTCCGTTTGAATCAATATGTAATAAAAAACCATCAGAAACGCCACCTTGATAGGCGGTATGAAATGCTCCTAATGTTGTTGGAAAATTAGTACTTTCGGTACCACCAGTTACATAAGCTGAATGATTGGTATCATCAATATCTAATGAAAAGCAAGCATCGTTCAATGTGCCGCCCATGTAAGTGCCCCAACGCATTTGAGTTAATGTAGGATTCATTCTGAAAATAACGCCATCTTCCAATCCGCCACCAAATGAATTTTGAAAACAACTGCTGGTAGTAGGAAAATCAGATGACATAGTACAACTTGCTATGTAAATATTTCCGTTTGCATCCAAGTTTACTTCACCACGGGCATCATCACCATAGTTATGTTTTAATGACCCTAAAATATTTTCATTATCACTATAATTCACACCATCTAAACCATTGCCACCCACATAAGTTGAGCCGATTAAACCACCACCCGAAGCACTAAATTTGGTAATGATAATATCAGCAGTTCCATGATTTGTATTTTGAAAACAGCCTGCAGTAACCGGAAAATTGGAAGAATAACTTCTTCCAAAAACAATTAATTCATCATTGTTATTTACTATCAAACTATTCGGAAAATCATTATTTGAACCACCTAAAAAAGTAGAATAAATTAAGGCTGTGCCTGTGGTATTAAATTTACTAATACTGATATCGCCCTCAAACGGATTCCAAGTAGCATTCCCTCCGCCATAAGTAGTTTGAAACGCCCCTAACGTAGTAGGATAACCGCTTGTAGCTGCATAATTAATTGCGCCACTATAATTGGATATACTACTTGTAATACCTGCTGCATACAAATTACCAGCATTATCAAATGTAGCTGATGTGCCCCAATTATCAGTAGTGCTGCCTGTATAGGTGCAAAAAATAAAAGTAGGGTCAATGATTAGTGGTAATGATTTATTATAAGTACCAATTTTAAAACTTACTTCATCATTTTTTAAAATAAATTTTGAATCAACCACCTTTTTTTTACCCTCAATTATTTGATAACAATAGGGTGCTTGCTCCATAATTTCATTGGCTGAAGTTTTAATGTGCAACAATCCATTTTCTAAAAAAAGTAATCCAGCATCATGATATTTTATTTTTATTTGATGATAATCAGCATTGGGTAATACTTCAAATTCATACTTTAAATTTTTACCAATACTAGTATAGGCAAGATGAATATTGTTGTAGATATTTTGATATTGAACACCATCAAACAAACCCACGTTTGATGCCCATTTTGATGAATCGCTTCCTATAAAATAATTGTGATAAGCATTTTGTTTTTTAGTGCCATTTACTGTAGTATTTTTATTTGCCCCAACAAACTCTTGATTGAAAGCATGATAACGAATAGTATCGCCTATTTTGGCGGTGATATGAGGGTGATGAAATTTTGAAGCATCTTGCTCATTAATAAATGAATAAGTAATTTTATTTTTTTCAAAAAAAGCCATTCCGTTTGGCACATCAGCTTTGAACAAAATATTGCTTTCCCATTGTTTTTTATTCTCAATAAATTTCAAATCTGAATTCATTACAACCTCCCAACTTTGAGCTTGTGTAAATAATGCCGTAATGAATAAAATAGGGATGAAAAGTAAGGCTCTTTTCATGTTCAAATAGTTTTTAATGATGTGGAAAATTACATATAAAATCTTTTTTCAGCAAGTTTATTTTTTAAGGAGGTTGAATATGGAACTCCCTGCAAATAGGGAACAAAAAAGTTAAAACACTTAATCCTTAACTTTATTATATGGCAAAAGCATAAAAAACGGATAGTAATGAATATAAAAGCAAAGCAAAATAATTAATTAAACCAATAGGCAATGCATCAGCTGTGGCCCTTGAAAGTAGTCGGCTTTAATATTGCATGGAGTGTAGCCCACAAGTATTTATGTGGCATTTCATTTCCAACTAAAAAAAGTTCTATTTCAATTTATAAAACCACTAACTTCACTTGATGATACCAACAAATCCATCGTATCCATTTGGTATGCTGATGCCAATAGGCGGTAAGGTATCGTTGTTGTTTCAAAGCTCCGCTTTGGAACGGCTTGGTTCAAAAAAATACAGAGTAAATCAATAAACAAACATTAAATGACAAATGACAACCAATATATTGAATCAAGGAGTCACCAAGCCCAACACTTAAATGCGCTGCTTCAGCTTGGCAACAACAACCAACAGATTGGCGTCTATTGCTTTGGGAGCTACAGAAAAACGAAAGACAAAATGCCAACGCACAAGCCGAAACAAATTGCAGCACATTTAATTTAGCCCAATACCACCCAACAT
>JBEANU010000082.1:0-41310 GCA_041165265.1 Bacteroidota bacterium
CCATGCTTAATCCCTAATTGGCGATAGCTGTTTTCGCCCAATAAATACTCGGCAATTATTGCCTCTTGTTTCCCGATTGCTATCGGGATTGTTTTTGTTGTTTTTGTCATTTTGTTTACACGTTATTTGTGTAAACCTATTTTAGGACGAGACAAACATTTGACTTGATGTAATACAGTTCAGTTTGAGTTAAGCCAACCATTAATAGATAAATTGAAATAATTATTCTTTTGTTTTAAAGATTATCTACCGCACCACCATCACTTTCTGATTATACATACCTATTGAAGTTTTAACAGTTACCAAATATGTACCTGATGAATAATTGCTTAAATCAATTTTAAATTGATTTGAGTTTTGATGTAATTGTATTTGTTTCTCAATTAAAATTTGACCTATGTAGTTGCTAATTTGTAATTGAGCATTGCTATTATTTACGTCATTTACGTCAATTGTAAATTGACCTGTTTGTGTTGGATTAGGGTAAATTTTCAACTGATTATATTTTAGATATGAATTTTCTATACCTACAGTTTTACAATTTTTAGAACTATCTAAACTAAATGCACCATCACCAATATTATTAAATGCTGCTACTTTGTAGTAGTAATTTGTATTTATTGCAAGTGTATTATCCGTATATTGAGTTGAGTTTTTAGGTAGTGTTTTTATTAAAGTATAAGCACCATTTAATGTAGTTGCTCGGTAAATATGATACCCAAATTCAATATTACTTTTGTCTTGCCAATTTAATTCTACTGAATCATTATTCTGACAAGTAGCCATCAATAATTCTGCTGCAACAGGTTCTATTAAAGCATTATTGCTGCCACATGGGTAACCATATTGTGTTACAAATAAATCATTATTGCCATTAAACGATGGCGCAGTATCGTTTTGAGTGATGATACTGTTAGATGTAAATTCACCACTTGCTGAAATGTTACCGTTTTCATGAACAGATGGATAAACCAAAGAAACAGTATGACCATTTATTTTTGGTTGTGAAGTATTTAATACATCTAATTTTGAAACAATTGTTGTATCATAAGGCTTGAATTTCATTATTGTACTTTCTTGATAATTTAGATTAGAGTTATATTTTTGAAAATGAACATATCCGTCCGCTTGATTAAAAATACCATAAATATTTTTATTTACATCTGAAGTAATAGCTGCGAAACCTGCTCCATTCGTGGCAGTATCAGGGTTGGTAGCCCATTTAAAATCAAAATCTTTATCAAAATGTACTAAGGAAGATGTAATACTATAAATACCCATAGAAGTTTTAGTATTAAAAACATATTTATTATTTAGCCTACTTCCTGTAATTCCAGTTGCTGTAACATTGAATGAATCTGAATTATTCGGAAAATCAACATAATAAAAAAAAGCAGAATCCCCTAATTGTAAATGTTTAATGAAATGTGTTTTGTTAAATTCAAAAATAATGGCTTTTGCAAAGCCTATATTTTGAGGTATTATCAACATCGTATCCAAAATCTTCAAAGTATCTTGTTGAATGTTTAAAGCGGCTAAAAAATTCCCTTGTTGGTTCATTCCAAAGCCTTTAATTTGAATTCCACTGCCGCTTTGAGCTTTTATTATTCTGTTTCTCTCAATGAGTGTTCCCGAATTAATATTAAATTTTAGTACACTTATAAAACCATAGCTAAAATTAAAAGTATCTACAGTTCCTAAAGAGTATAAAGTATCTTTTTTGACAAACATAAAACTAGGCTCATACACTTGATATTGTACCATAGCGGCAACTGCAAATTGCAAAGGGCTACTACTGCCATATACATCCAAAATAGACCAACGCCAAACTAAGCTACCCGAACTATTTATTTTAAACAATACACTTGCTCCTGATGTGGTAGCAGGAGTTGATGGAATATTTATTAAAGAATCATTCCAATAAATATTTGCCCTACCCCAACCATTTAAATCAGTAGCAAAATATACATTGCCACTTGTATCAATCGCAAAATCTTTTATCATACCACCACTTAGTGTATCAAACAATAAATTAATCCAAATTAAATTACCACTACAATCATGTTTGGCAATAAAGCCAACATTATTATTCATGTTAGAATGATTCATTGTTAATTGTGTAATTGCTTTCCCCCCATGCAATCCCTGTACATAAGGATTGTAATACATATAGCCGCAGGTATAGGTATTGCCTTTATTATCTGTTTTCATACAGTTTGTTTTCTCAACACCACCTGCAACAGGCGTTACCGTACTGCCCATACTTCTTGCCCATTGCCAATTACCTGCGGCAGTGGGGATTTGCGCAAATGCAGCCTCACCCCAGCCCTCTCCAAAGGAGAGGGAGAAAATACAAGGTGCTAATGTGATAATTAGCAATACAATTATTTTTTTCATGATACTTATTTTAAGAATACATTTTACTTAGAACTAAATACTATCAACTTTATTAGCCATGCAATTGCATGGCTCTACTGAATCACTTCCATTGCTGCATAACAAATTACTTTGTTACCATTCATTAGTGCCACAATATAATGCCCAACAGCTAAACTATTTTGTTCATTCCACATAAATAAACCTGCTGCATTATCTACTGATTTACTCCATACCAATTTGCCACTTGATGTTTCCATGATAGTCATTTTGAAATCATTTTTTCTATTGGCAAATTGTTCAACATCTTTTACAAATTTATAATAAATCTGTGGTCTTCCATTATTTGGATTCGGAACAATTTTTACCACACAATTATTGTCAGTATGTTTTACTTCGGTAATAGCAGGAATGGTGCTTTGATGCTGTGAATGTGGATGACCAATTCTCGGACAACCCGGTATCAGTTGTACGCAATTATGAATATCATCATATTCCAAACAATAACGCCTTGTGGCTGTATCTTTCAGCATCACAAAGAAACAAGCTTGTCCGTTTCCGTTAGATGTTAAATCTGTATAATCAAAAGTTAGGGTATGCGTACCTGTACTAATATAAGTAGGTGTAACATTCGTAACTGAACCAGTTGATGTTCCTGAAAATCCAACATTGCCCAATGAAACTTGATATGGAATTGTATAAGGATTTGTAATATCACAAGTGATAGTATATTGAGGATTACCAAAATTATCGTACCCGTTGCAGTTTACTTTCCAATTATTGGTATTTAGTCCACAGGTATCAATTGGCATACATCTGAATAGTTCAATTGGTATCACTAATGATTGTTGACATATTTGTGATGATTGTATATCATACGCTGAAATAAATAAAGTAAATATACCATCATACGATGGTAAATCGTCAATGCCTAATCGTACAATAAAAGGTGGAGTGTTAGCAGGAATACTATTGCCTACTAAACTGTTGTAAGTAATATTGCCTTGCGGACAAGTGATAAACACATTACTTGCTCCTTGTGGTAAATTTTGAATATCTAATTGAATAGAAATATGCGGATTGCCAGTAGTCATATTTAATGAATCACATTCAGCTCTACTCACCTGAATGTCCCAATTACAAGGTTGTGGCACATTACAAGAAGCATAATTATAAGCAGGCAGATTAGCAATATCACACAACATATCAAAGCCTCCTGTTTGTGTATTAAAATAATATTTTAACCAAGCAGGGCTAAATGTACCTCCATTGCTTCCTTCATAAATACCTGTTACTACATTCCAACCCGGTAATAAATTGGTTTGATACAGTTGACGAATTGTACCGCCGTTGTTATCTGTAATCATTAATGAATCAACATTTTTGGTGCAATTATTTTTCAAACGCATCTTAAAGAAGTATTTCACATTTCCATTTATCATACCTACACAATACATGGTATCAATAACACCTGTATCGCTGGCACAACAGTGCTTACAATCTAAAATGGTAATATCTAATGGTGCTGAGGTAACACAACAAGTACCCTGACAATGCTCATAAGTGTATAATCCGCTTTGTGAAGTGATGAGTGAATTTTTAACACCCAACAACCATGCTGTTGGTACATAGTTATTGCCTAATTTCCACGGATTACTGCTGCTATTCATTGGTGACACATATGGATTGCATAAAATGGCAGTATCGCATTTTGTTATACAACCCGATAATATTTCGGATACATCGGGTGGTGATTGAAGTATATAACTTGCTGCATAGCTTTTACAACCTTTACTATCGGTAACAGAACATTCATAATAACCTGCATTTTTTACTGTAATTTGATTGACTGCATTTCCTGTCCATGAATAAATATAAGGCGAATTTCCGTTAGTGGGATTAGCTGTCAGCGTTACAGAATCATTCCCTGTCAAACAATAGTTGGTTTTATTGACGGTAATAGTAACTGATGGATTAGCATATACAAACAATTTTACACTATCTGTAATCGGACAATTTTTACCACCTGTAGTATCGGTTATCGTTCCGTAAATAGTATACGTTTGATTGGTTGTAGGGTTAATTCTATGTGTTAAAATTTGCCAAGTAGCAAGGCTGCTATTGGTTACCATGCCACTAATACCTGTGGTTGGGCTGATACTCCAATGATATAAATAATTAGCACCTGCATCCATATCGAATTTCACTTCATCGGCTGCACACATGGTATCCTTAGTAGACGTAATATGAATAGATGGCACAGCATGAAAAGATGGGAATACACCATTTTGTGATTGGGCTGTACATAAATTAGTATTGCTAACAGTTACATAATAACATCCTGTGGTTGATACGGGTATATAAAATGGATTAGCACTAATACTTGAAAATGTTCCAACGGTTTGCATACCAAAGCCTTGTGTAAATTGGTTGAGAGTGTCGTTAAATGGTGAATAAAAATTAGGCTGAATTACAACAGCAGGGTCTTTGACTTCTACTTTAATACTATCATTTATTCCAAAACAATTAGAACTCATCATAGATAATTTAACATTAGAAGTTTGTAAAAAAGGTTGTAATGTATTTTCATTTACATGATATACACCATTGATGGTACTTTGGCACAAATGGTCATCTACTACATTTAAAGTAATATCTACTTTACCCAGTTGACCAAAATAATTTCTGTAATGAAATGCTTCCCATGGATTTTGTAAATTAGATTGTATAGTATTTAGAGTTGGGAAAGAAATATACTTATCCTTCCATGTCCAATTCCATCCAATAATATGACTGCTTGGCGTAGAAAGGTCATTAAATAAAACAGGTGTTAATTCACAAACATTGGTGCTTGGGTTAATGCTGTAACTAGCACTAGGTAAAGATGGCGTTGCTTTAAAAATATTAGCAGGACAAGAGCTGCCGCCATTTCCATAATTATATTGAATCATATAAAAAGTACCCGGTGTAACAGCATAACTGCAATCGTTACCGCTTGAATCTAACACAACACATGTTGGAGAAATTTTCCAATTGAAAGCGGAATCATTTACTAGGATAGATTCACTTAAATCGTGTGCAGTAGCCGTTAATTGTGGCGTACACAAATACGACATACTATTTTTTACGATTCGTGGAACGATAACATTTACTACTTTTATATTGTAACAAGTACCTGTACCTAAAGGATAATATACTTTAAAACTTGCTTGATATGTACCTGCATGTTGATATTGATAATTAAAGTTACTTGATAAAGGAACGCTTGATGTACTTGCCGTTCCATCACCTGCATTAAATTCATAATAGGTATAAGGCGAACCAGCTAAATACGCCATTGAAAATTGAAAAACTGCCAAACCATTGCAAGGATTAACGCTTTGAACGCCTTCTGTAATTAAATAATGTAACGGACAACCACTTGGTGCAGGTGGAGCAGGTGGTGTAGTACATTGTACACTATAACTTGCTTGCGTTGAACAACCATTAGTTCCCACAACTTGAACCAAATAAAGCCCTTGTGCAGTAGCTTGAATAGAATCAATAATTGCACCCATAATAGCATTAGTAGTGCTTGAACCATTGGCTTTAAAATACCATTGGTAAGAACTGGCTATTCCTGAATTGATATGTGCTTGCAACCAATAGTTAGGACAAGTATTTGTACCTGATAAATTAACCACAGCTTGTATGCCTTGCAATACTTGTATGGCAAACGTATCGGTTTGAATTTGTTGAGTACTATAAGCATTTTGAGCCGTTACTTGTACTGTAAAATTACCTGCAACGGTATAAGTATGATTCGGAGAAACAGGTGTGGTGGTAGTTTGAATTGTACCATCACCAAAATCCCAAATATAATTACCTGTTAACGGACATGAACCTGTTCCTACATTAGCTACTGTATAAGCAACAGAAGTGCCTGTACATAAAGCTCTTTGCCCTGCTACAACTATCGTATTTGAATTCCTAATATCTACGGCATAATATACAGTAGCTACCAATGCACCACAATATTTTAATTCTAATTTAATATTCGGGTTACTCGGTAAACTATAATAAGCACCTCCTAATGGTGCATTCCATTGTATCACAATGGAATCTGTTCCTTGTCCACCTACTATTGTACCATCACTGTTATTCATTAAACTCCAATTGTAATTATCAAAACCTTTTGGTGCAATTAAGTAACTGCTCATGTTGATACAAGCTGCGGTATCAACTGCTATATAAGGCGTTGGGGGCTGACAAGTTGGTATCGTAAACGAATAAGCTACACTACTACAAAATGGTGCATTATTCATTTTTTGTTTTACACTTACTTGGTAAACAGTTGAATAATTAGTTCCTGATGCAGTTGTAATGAGTTGATTAGAAGCAGCATTAGTAGGACTTACAGTGCCTGCGCCTATTGTACCTATTTGCCATTGTAATTGATTACCACTTCCACTATTACCTTGTAAACTGAAAGTAGTATTCCTACAGATACAAGCGTTGGCAGTAATGCCATTTGCTGTTAATGCAGGTGGCGCAGGATGAACAGTAACTGTGTAGGTAGAAAATCCTTTAGTACATAAAACACTTCCTGATGTTGGAATAGCAGCTACTGTAAATTGAGTAGTAGCACTAATCGAATTAGAAATAGCATTCCAATTAACTGTATAAGAAGTAGCATTGTGCAAAGAATCTACAATTCTATTTACAGGGTCATACACATACCAATTAAATGGAATGGTAGGGAAATTAGTCGTCAAAAATGATGTATCATTATTACAAATTGGCGAACAAGTTTTTCCTGTGGCACAAATTATTTTATATGGATGCGTAGTATCTACTACTACTGTTTTGGTGGAGTCTGATTTTCCATTGCAACCTAAAATACAACTGGTATACAATAAATCAATTGTGTATGTACCTGATGCAGGAACACTTAAATTGATGGAATTAGATGTTTGATTGGTTTGTGGTACGCCGTTAATCATCCATGAATAAGAAACCCCTGAAATAGAAGGTACGCTATAAGTGGCAGTAGAGTTAGGGCAAATGGTATCTACGCCTGTGATGTTTAAAGTATGTGGTATAAATGGAATACTAATATAAGAAGTTCCATTGCATAAAAAGCCCGGACAATTCACGACACTTAAACCAATCGTTCCACTGGTCATAGCGGTATTATTCCATGCCACTTGAATAACAGGAGAATGCGTATAAGCAATAGGCGAAATAATTGTACCACCGATAACTGACCAATTGTAAAGACCACAACTTAATACATTAGTGTAATAGGTGGCTGTATCAGGCATACAAGAAGTAGTACTACAAAAAATAGATGCACCTGATGTTGAATCTACTATCACAGTTAAAAAAGAAGTATCGGCACAAGAGCAATTATTTTTAACTACCAACTTTACATGATAAATTCCTGCGGTATCATACTGAATAGTTTTAATAGAATGTGGCGAAGTAAATCTTGTTGGCGAAGAGTATGTTTTACCATCATACCATGTAAAGAAATTAGTAACCATTGGGTCAGTAGTTGACATATCCTGCAATACAATAGATTGATGTAAGCATGTACGAATCGTATCATGAATAGCAGTTGGTAAACTTTTAATTTTTGTTCTTGGGCTTTTTAAAATTCTGATACAGTGTGAAACTGTTTGCGTACATCCTGCAATGATATTAGAATCTATTAATGTAACACTTGTAAAACCAAGATGATTTAATTGTAAAGTAATAGAATCTGTGTTTTGTCCTGAAAGAATAGTATTACCTACTGATGACCATTTGCGAATACAATTTGGCGAAGGTGTAGCAGCAATTTTTATAGTGGCTGAATCGCAAAATTCCCAGCAATCTTCATTCAATGAAAACTCATGAATCGTGCAGCCATAGGTTCCTGTTTTTAGTTTTAAAATAGGATGAGGAATAGGTTGTACATTGATTAAAATAAATTGCGAATCAATAATTGTGGTTGAATCAGTAGCGATTGCATACACTTTTAGGATTTGAATACTATCCTTTGTCCAATGCACTCCTACTTGTAAAGCAGGAGTTAAGTTACTTGGTGTATTAAAACTTCCTCCTGTAACTGTCCATTTATAGAATTTTGCTCCATTCACTTTTGAAATGGAATAAGCAATTACTTCATCTTTGCACAAAGTATCTTTTCCGCAAATTGGTGAAAATGGAATTTTTAAAACTTGGGTAGATTTACATCCAACTTTGTTGCTTAATTTAAAGGTATCAATTCCTGCATATAAATTTTTTAGGTTAATCGAATTATAATTCAAGGTAGGGAAATTAAATAGCCTTACTTTTTCTGAAGTAACACTTAAATGAAAAGGACTGCTATTGTTAGAAGTCAGGAATTTTACTTGCGCTTTTTTGTGTTGGCAATCTAGTGCAGTATCTAATGTTACAGTAAAATTCAATGGAGGGTATAGTGTATCAATAATAGGTTTTGAAGTATCTGAAACACAAACCCCATTAGTAAATAATTTATTTTGAGCGAACAAAGTAAAGTTACCTGTTCCTTTTAAAATGTAGTGATTTCCTTTTTTTAGTAGAGATGTAGGTGAAGGCACAGACCACAATTGATAAGCATTACAGGTATCTTTTAAACTGATAATCAAACTATCAGCACAACTTTTCGCAATAGGTACAACACTCGGTATTTTTATTCTTAATTCCAATAATTTACTAACAGGTAAAGTTTGAGCTTGGCAATTACTACAAGCACTTGTACCGCCACAAGTAACACTTACTTTGGTTATTAGCACAGCTTTAAATGTATCTATACATTTTGCTGAACTATCTACGCTGAAATGTAAAGAAATGGGCGAAAGTGATTTTATTTTTTTGCCTGATAAAGAAGTTAAATCTATGATTAAATCAGACGAAGAAAATCCTGTTAAAGCACTTGAACAAATTGCTGTTGCATTGGTATCTTTTAACAACAAGGAACGATACATGGCATTTTGCAATTGATACCCTTTGGGTAGATGCACCAACAAATAATTTGTAGCACCCATGATGGAATCACCCATACATGTATTAGGTGTCATTAAACTACTCAAGATAATATTAAGGGAATCAGGAGAAGAGCAATTACTTATAAAAGTACTATCAGGTTTAATAATAGGTTGAAGTTTGTTGATGAAATTACTTTTGTTTTGTAGTAAAGGATAACTGATAACTTTTTTTGATTTTGGAAAATTAGTATTTCCGCAAACCCCTGCACCACCAAAATCTGTTACAATAGGCAAATACGTGATAAAGCATGAATCCCTTAATGCTACAATAACTAGGCATGTATCAGGCAAAGCACAGTTGCTTTGCAAAGCACCAGGCAAACTAGCAGTATCATTGCAACAGGTAGAAGCAAATCTGAAATGATACAGAACAGAATCTTGTAATAAAAAGTAAGAAGTATCAGTATTGTAAATAACTACAGCATTTTTTCCTACAAATGTTTTTCCATTAAAGTTAATTGAATTATCTAATTGATAACCACTTGGCAAATTCATGTTCATATTTAATTGATGTATGCAATCATCTCCTAAATTCTCTAATTTAAACTGCATTTTGAACGGTGAGCAAAGTGAAATTTGATTATTATTTCCATCAACTTCGTCTGCTGTAAATTGTGGATTATGTATTGTGATACCCAAATTACTTGTCATACGTTCACATGAGTTGTTGAATAAAGAAGTAACATCTGTCACCGATTTAAACATTGCTGTATCACACATTACGCCAGCTCTTAATATCACTGAATCTTTATTGGTAAGCTTTGTTACACAATTGTAATGAGCTGATATATATAATATATTAGTGTAATTATTATTGCTGTTATAATTCTGATTATTCCAACGCATAGCTGGAGAGGTTGTTGGTAAATAAAATAACCATGTATGATTACCAATATGTTTCGGGTATTTTACGCCATTGATTTTCCCATTCGGAAAATGTTGTAATCCAAAACCATTGATGGCAATGCTATCCACTGTTGTACTATCATCGTTCCAATTAATAGGAAATTGGATACAAACCCAAGGATTATCTCCATTCATAGCCGATTGAGTAATTGCAATGTTATTCCAAATAGCATGACCATCTCTTAATGTAGCTGCTTGCGAATTAGCTGTTAAACCACCTTTGCTGCTTGTTTTAAGATTATATGTTTCTTCAAAAATCCGTTCATTTTTACAAGTATTTATATTGGTTGAAAACGGAAATCCAAAGCCATTATTAAAATTTTGTGCAGCATAAAATGGAATTGTATCTATTGGTAAATTACAAGCAGGTACTGTTTGATTAGCTATTCCATCATCTAAATCGCAAATATCAAATTCGTCAAATTCTCTTATCTTAATACAATAAGTTGAATCAGAACAATTCGTATATTTAATTTTAAATAGATACTTACTAACTTCATTATCATCCATCGCCTGTAAAGAATCTAGGCTTTTTAAATAACAATTAGGCGATTTGGCATTGATAGAATCAAAATTTACTATCCAACTATTTGAGCTAGTATCTTTATAGACAAAAGGTTTATTAATAGTAATTGTTTGAGGTGATGTAGGATGAATAATGTAGATAGAATCAATATAACTACCTTGCGGTAATCCTTTTATTTCAAATTTTTTCACATGATTCCAATGCCTATATTCATTAAGGAAACTGGTTGGAGTGCCTATCCCACCATTTTGATTTACAACACCTGTTCCTAAACAAAAATAATGCATGTGCTTTTCATCTAAACTTAAATTGCTAATACTTGTACCACAAAAATCAGAATACATACAAGTGTTTCCTGAACTATAATTTTTGAATTTGTTAGATTGAAATGTAAAACCAATTCGTTTAAAATCAGCTTCACCTTTTACACAATACCACCGAACCGAATCACAACTATTTTTAACTTTAGTATCTACTATTATTGGATACGGACTATTATTCATCGGGCATAAACTATCCAACAATGCAGGCGATGTAATAAATACAGAAGGTTTAGATTTATGATAAGCAATTTGGTCTGTTGCATCTTGCATATCAAAAAAACGATTAAAATTTTGAGGTGTTTCAGGGCTAAGTGTACAGTAAGCTCTTGTAACTAATGCTTCCTCATTAAGTGGGTCAGCATGTCCATCATTTTTTGCTAAAATAAAACTGGCATCTAAATATATTTCCATTCCGTTATGAAAATGTTTAAATGGCAAATCATCTGTTGTACCGTACTGTGTTTTATATGCTGCATTTAATCTATCCATTGAAAAATCATATACGTATTCTTTTTTTGCAGTATCTCTGTAATCACGAGTGATATCATAATAAATAAAGATGGGAGCAATGGTATCTGTTTTACCACCAACAGAATAATATTGCGTATGCGTATAATTTTTTTGATGAAAAGAATTGAATCCCAGCCTATTTGTAAAATGATTTACCGTATCACTTTCTTTTATCCAAACAATCAATGCAGGTATATTAGTAACTATTGAATTTCCACCATTATTAGCGTTAAATGGCTTTGATGCAGAAGATGTTTTGACTCTTAAATAAGCATATTTAAAACCTGTTTCATGAGTGGTACTATAAGTTGAATCTATTAGATTTAACGTTTGTGCTGTAGGATAATAATTACTGGAAACAAAATCATCCATGTGAATAATAGATTTATGCCTTACTCTATATAAATCATGATACATAATAGAACTGTTATCAACAGTAACATTAGGGCTTGATAGAATGGGATAAAAGCCCACTTGATTAAAGATAATTTTTTTTGTAGGATAATCAGCCACACTATTATTATCATTGTCTTCATATCCAAAATTCAATCTGCTTCCTTTAGCATTGATAGTATATAAGCCTGCTATTTTACATCCTGGACATTGAACAATTATAGCTCCACCACCATGATTTATGCAATAGCTATTTTTGGGCATTAAAAATTTTGATGCATCTTTTCCAATGGTATCAAACCCACATGAATAACATGGTATGTGTAAGATAGAAATGTCAACAGGCGTTTTACTTCCTCCAGTTTTGTTAGAACTATCTAAAGCTATTGAACTTCCACCTGTATAAGGATTGTAGGGGCAACTACACTGTGAGCAAGTGGGTTGTACATCTACTTCAACATAAAATCTACTTAACCATTTTACATTAAAGCCATTGGTAAAAGGTGTTTTGAATATTGCCAATATGCTATCCTTTATTCCATTTAATGCCGTTGGTCTGCCTATTGAATCATAGTGGTAATATTTTTTTGAACCACTCAATAAAAAAGTATTTGCGTACCCAATTCCGTCAGGCATTACTCTGCACATTTTAGGCGTTAGGCTACCCGTATCAATATAAAACCGAACATATTTTTTTAAATGATTTTTATCGTACCATGCTGATGAATCTTGATTGCAATTACCAAGATGTTGAGCTGAATAAATATCTCCTTTCCATACATTTAATAACTCACCTATTACCAATTTTACGCCTATTGCTTGATTAAGATTTTGCGATGGATAATTAGAATTATAAGGTGGAAGTAACGTTCGTGAAGTAAAATTTGCAACTTTAAATTTCAAAACATCAATCGGGGCGTTGCTATAATCATCATCTACCAAGCCAATAATTTGTGTTACACCCGGACCTTGTATGGCGTTAGAAGTTGCGGATATATAGTTTGGATTGGTAAAAAAGAATACTGGGTTATTTGTCCAATTATAACTAGTACCCTGCATCGCCATCGACTGATTACATTGATTATAATAGTTTACCCGAATTAACCACCCATCCAAATCATTAGTACTACAATTTTTGGATAGTGAATTACTGACATCCCAAATCATTACAATAGCTTCATTGGTATCAATATATAAAGCTCCATTACTTCCTAACAAACTATCTATCCTGCAATATTTTCCTGCTATTGTACTCTTATTCCAAAGTGAAGTATCAATGGTGGTATTAGATTGATGCAAACTACAATCAATCAATGAGTCCTTTTTGGAGTAAGTAAATAAAGAAGGAGTTAAAGCTGTACTAGAACCTACTTTGATTTTATAAAATTGCTTGTTTAATAATTTAGGTTTAGTGATTTCAAAATTGGTAGCATTTGCACCATTACTATTTCGACAAGCCAATTCAATATGAATTTTTGTTGCTTTTAAATTTCCTTTATTTCGGATGATAGCATAGTATTTATTTTTATAATTTGTGGAATCTACTTGATAATTATAACAATAGTTTTTGTTTAAAACACCTCTTTCAATTTCTAAATCAGGTTGATTATCCTGAAAAAGAATTTTTGATTTTCCATTAAACTGATAATTATAACTGAAACATGCTGCTACACTATCCTTATCTTCTATTATTTTATACTTGCAGTTAATAGCAGTAGAGTATGCTGTTGAATCCATAGCACCACACAAACTTGTATTAACTTTTTTATAATCATTTTTAGATAACAATTCACACTCTTCCCAAAAAGTAAAACTTTCATTTTGTAATAAATAATGTTTGCCTTTTGCAATTAATAAAATGGAATCTGAAAATGTTAATGTATCATGTGTAAACAATCCAGTAGAATCAAATTTTATCTTTAATCCTGCTGATGTATTAGATATTATTCTTCTGTAATTTCCCGAATTTGTTTTTAAATAAATGGCTGTAATTTTATATTGAATGGCTTCATTTCGATGTTCAATTATTTTTAAATAAGTATTTGGATAGGATAAATTAAACGTATCTGAATTGGGTTGATTTTTAACGGTAATTAATTTATAAAATTTTTTATCAGGTGCTAAAGGATAAGAATAAAATCCATTGGTGCAGCTATTACTAAAATTGTTACAAGTGTTACAAATATTATTTTTTACTAAAAAACTATCTGACTGATTCGTACAATAACCTGTATTCACAACTATACCCGGGTAAGAAATTTGCACAGATGGTGTTACTACAAACAGCGATGGCGTTGCATTTATAGTATTTTTATATAAATTAAAAGTGAAAGGATTATTGGTTGAAGTATCTACTACATAAGGCGGTGTTAATAGCACATGACCTGCCAATGAAGTATTGAAAATGGTAGTTAAAGCACCACATTGCGGACGAAGATGAAAAGTAATTTTGACTGTATCCGTTGTTCCGAATGAATTGCTATTAAAAAATAATTTGTAATAATTCTGACCTCCAACAACTTTTGTAAAATTTATCGAAGAATTATTAGCTCCATGTTGTTTTATGATAGTTGTAGCTATAAAACCTGCCCCCTGCTTTAATCCCAAATCATCAAATAATAACCCAAAATTAGGTTTTAACAAAAGAGTATCATGGATAGCTGAGGTATTATTATTAATAATCCAAACCTCATACGTTCCACCCTTGCATAAACTTATTGTACTTTTTAATGTGCCTGTTAATGAAGGCACAATCACTTTTTGCGCTTTGGATAAAGTGCTTACAAAAACAAATGCAGTGATAGATAAACTGATAAACCATTGACGGAGGGTAGAGATTTTTACCATAAGAAAGTAGTTGTTAAGTTACTCCTTCAAAGGAATGAAGTGGAGTTGTGGTTGTTGATTTTAATTGTAAATAGAATGGAAGTAATAAAAAGAGGCGTAATCCTTTTACTAATAATTATAGCTAAAAGAGGCTCGACCAAGAACCTTCAACCCTATAAAAAATAATAAAGAATACGCCCCCAGAGGGGCGTACACTTAATTATTTCATGGTTGACAAATTTGGTCGATTTTCTTTTAGTTGAAATAACTAGTAACGCTTTCCGTAAATTACTTATACAAAAGATTTGGCAACATTTTAGTTGTTACATCTTTTGTTTGCTGCCTCCAAATTCTTTCAAATTTGGTTCAGCTAAAGAACTTTATTTTGTTTTCTACTTAGTGGTAATTGTAATCTTCAAAACCCATCTCTCCATTCTCGAATGGTTGATGTTGTGGCTGCAATATTAAACAATAATTTTTTACTACGCTACCGTGTTTTCACCCCCGTGAAAACACCCCCTCCGTTTTTCAAAAAATTAAACTATTTTTTCGTTGGTAAAGATGAATGAAAAAAATAGTCCTGTCAATACCCATATATAGGGATGCCCCTGCCTATATTTTTTTACTTTTTTTCATTGCAGCAATTTCATTCATTTGCATTTTTCTTTTACTATTCTTCAACAAAAGTAGAATGCTATTCATCACTGCACAATACCTACCAATCGGTATTTTTTCATGTTTAAGGAGATTGAAATTGAGTTATAAATACCGATTGGTAGGTATTGGTTTTAAACAAAAAATTCTTATCAAATAAATTTCAAACAATAATATATTGCTTTTATGAACATAGAAATTTAATATTCCAACACAGTAATAGGTATTCAATTATTGATTAAAATTTACTTGATAATAAATATATTTGAAATTATTTTTTGTTATTTACAGATAATGTTTTTACCTTTGCCGCATCTTATTTAATATGGCAAAAGTAAATTTTAATATTGTAAATACACCCATGATAGCATTGGCAAGAGAAGCTAGGGGCTTGTATCAGCATGAGTTAGCGCAATATATAGATGTATCAAGTGCTACCCTAAGTAAAATAGAAACAGGCGAATTAGGTGTCAGTCAGGAATTGATAACTATCATTGCTCAGGTGCTAAAATTTCCATTAGATTTTTTTTACCAATCAGGCGAAACAGTAGAACCAAACTTGTCGTATAGAAAACGTGACAAGGTTGCTCAAAAGCTATTATCTCCAATTGAAGCTTGGGTAAATATTTATCGTCTTAATATTCAGCAATTATTTAAAGCTTGTTCTTTTGAACCTGCCAAAATTCCGCATTTAGACATCTCGGTTTATGGTTCACCACAAGCTGTAGCTAATAAACTTCGTTCACTTTGGAAAGTCGAAAGAGGCGCAATAGATAACATGGTAGAGTTGTTAGAATCTCACCATATACCTGTTGTCAGTTTTCATTTTAATACAGAAAGAGTTGATGGTAGAAGCATTTTAACAGAAACAATGCAGCCCATTATTTTCATTAATAGAATGAGTTTAGGAGATAGGCAGCGATTCACTTTAGCTTACGAGTTAGGACATTTGGTGATGCATTTATTTGCTGCACCTGATTTTGAAAGAGATGTAAGGCACGAAGCAAATTTATTTGCCGCCGAATTTTTGATGCCCGAAAAAGATATAAAATCAGATTTAAAACAAAGTAAACTTACATTAACCCGATTAGCAGAATTAAAAAGAAAATGGAAAGTTTCTATGCAAGCTGTTTTGTATCGAGCCGATGATTTAGGAATCATTACAGACAATCAAAAGCGATATACTTTAGAACAATTCAATGCTATGAAAATACGAAAAAGAGAACCACAGGAATTAGATGTTCCAAAAGAACATGCAACTTTAATAAGAAATTTAATGACTAAATATAAATCCGCACAAAAGAATAACATAAATGAAATAGCGGCGTTTTTTCATTTATCAGAAGAAGAATTTGTGTTGAGATACACGTAAAATTCATTAATAATGTAGTAAAAAATAAATATTGTTCATCTATAAATCCCTAAGCAACATGAGTATCCATCAAAAATCGTTTGAATTAAAACCTTATTCTATAACCGAGTTAGCAAAAGTGTATTCTGTTTGCAATAGGACAATTAAAAAGTGGATGAGACCATTTGAAAAAGAAATAGGAGAAAAGCAAGGAAGATATTATACTGTATCACAAGTAAAAGTAGTTTTTGAAAAAATTGGATTGCCGGGCATGACTAAAGATGAATAATGATGGCTAAAGGTGCAGAGAGTTTTGCCTAAACTTACAAAGATGCCTAAAGATGCACAAGCAGTTTATTGCACTCATTTATTTTTGGCTCAATAAATATTTGTGTATGGCAGAGGAAGTAAAAATGATAATTGAAAACGAGGTTTTCTATTATTCAAAAAATAAAAATGAAAAGCTATCATTTGAGTTTTGTAAAAAAATGATTCAACAAGATGGTCATATATATAGCGATGAAGAAATAAAAATTATTATTGATTATCTCTATCAAATGGCGGCTATCAATTTGTTGTACGTCAAAAGCGAACAAAGTAAAATTATTGAAATGATTAAAATAAATAAACATGAAGAAGAAAGCCATTCTTTATATCCGAGTGAGTACAGACGAGCAAGCTGATAAAGGTTACAGTTTGCAACACCAAGAAGAAAGGTTAAGAAATTACTGCCAACTCAACGATATTGAAATCGTCCAATTATTTAAAGAAGATTATTCTGCCAAAACATTCAATCGTCCTGCCTTTAACAAACTAGTTGAGTTCTTAAAGAAAAATAAAAATTCCACAAACTTATTGTTGTTTCTTAAATGGGATAGATTTTCAAGAAATGCAGGAGAAGCCTATGAAATGATTAACCGCTTATACAAAATGGGCGTTGAGCCACAGGGGATTGAGCAACCTTTAGATTTAAATGTTCCTGAAAACAAGTTGATGTTAGCGTTCTTTTTAGCAGCCCCCGAAGTAGAAAATGATAGAAGAGCTTTAAACGTAATTGCAGGAATGCGAAGAGCAAAAAAAGATGGAAGATTATCAGGTATCGCACCTTATGGTTATAAAAATGAAAGAGACGTAGCTAACAAACCGATAATTATACCAAATGACGATGCAAAAAATGTAAAATGGATTTTTGAGGAATGTGCCAAAGGTCTTTGCAAAGTTCATGAATTATGGGACATGGCGAAAAAAAGAAATTTCAAAGGTAGTATTAATGGTTTTTGGTATCTATTAAGAAACCCTGTTTACTGTGGCAATTTATTTTTACCTGCTTACAAGGATGAACATGAAATGATTATTAAAGGAAAGCATGAACCTATAATTTCAGAAGAACTATTTAATGAAGTGCAAGATTTATTGAATGGTCGCAAAAGAGTTGTAAAATCTAAATATTCTGCTGATGAAAATATACCATTAAGAGGCTTTTTAATCTGTAAAGAATGTGGCAAGCCGCTTACAGGAAGTAGGTCAAAAGGAAGGAATAATTATTACTATTATTACCATTGTAAAGAGGGATGTAAGGAAAGATATAAATCAGAAGATGTAAATAATGCTTTATTAAAAACGTTATCAGAGATAAAAGCGAACACTAGTGTTTTAGAATTGTATAAACATATTTTATTTGATGTTATTAAAAAGAAGAATTCAAATCCACCAATAGAAAAAGAACAATTAACTCAGCAAATCAACAAGTATGAAAAAAGACTAAAAAATGCACAAGAAGATTGGTTGGATAGAAAGATTTCTGTAGAAGATTATTCAGTAATAAAAAAAGATATTGAAAATAAGTTGAATGAATTAAGGCAGGAAAAAGAGCAATTAAGTGGTTTGGAGTCCGAAGGCAAAATGAAATTAAACCAAACTTTACCAATCCTTAGAAACCTTGATAAACACTATCTTTCAGCGGACTTAGAAACAAAATTGTTAATTATTGGTTCGACATACCCTGAAAAAACAATTTATTCCGAAAATCAATTGTCGAACCGCAAAATTAATCCTGCCATCACCTTTATAACCGCCACCAGCAAAGAGATGCAGGTGGGGTCAAAAAAGAAAGGAGTGAAAAATTCACTCCAATCCAGTAAGGTGGACCTGCCGGGTTTCGAACCCGGGTGCAGACAAAGACGCCGTAAACTTTCTACATACTTAGTAACCACTTAATTTTCGATTGATGAAAGGTGTGTTTACTTACCAAATCAACAACTTATCTGCTTTAGTTTTCATCCGTATCACACAGTGATGGTACAGCCTATCTCTTCATTGATTAAGTGCAGGCCAATCGCCGAAGAGCAGGCAACTGGGGGCACTATGGTGGTTAATCTATCGATTAAGCAGCCATTGCGAAAGAAGTTTCGCCGTTTGAAAGTTTGTGAAAGTTTAGTTTTACTGGCAATGCTTCCAACGCCAGGTATGCTTATTTACAAAGAACATTGCTGTCAATTCCAAGGTCAGGCCCTTTGAATTTTATTGAAGCCCTAAAGGTAATCATTTAAAATCGTGGTGCTTCAATTAAATTTCGTTTGGGTTTTGGATATTTAAAATTACCACTTCGGTTTATTATTTCACCCACACAATAACCAATGGCAGCGCCTAATACCACATCGCTTGCCCAATGTTTATTATCATTAATTCGGGATAAGCCAACACCCGTTGCAATTGCATAAATAGGTATCTGCCAATATTTATTTTTTACATTATAGGCAATTACCGAAGCCATTGCAAATGCATCACTTGTGTGGCCACTAGGGAATGAATGATACTTAAATGAATTCCAGATGAAATGAAAATTATTTGCATTTTCAGTTTGAAACGGGCGTTCACGTTGCGTAAAATATTTAATTGAACCGGTGATGCCTGCGCTTAGTACCAATGCCTTAAATGCCTGCAAGCCAGTATATTGCATATGGCGTTTATGAAAAATTAAGCCAGTTGCATACAGCACACCCATGGCGGTAAAACAGTATTTTCCGTTGCCCACTATTTGAAATGAATTTGATATTTTATCTCTATCATTAGTTCTGCTTAGCTGTACCTTATTTTTTATATCGGTATCAAATTGATGAATAATAAATGTAGTAGCTAATGCACCAAAGCCAATTGCAACTTCTTTATCATTTAAATGCAATGGTTTTTTGATGATGCTTTTTATATCTTTTGAATAAGATGTTAAGTAGGTTGAATCAATATGAATGGCTTGTGCATTGGCATTATTGCACATCATAACACATATTACACTAACAATAATGAAGCAAAATTTTAATTTCATAAAACAAACTGTATCACTTGTTTTGTTGATTTACAATAAATCTTTAATGATTTTTTCAATCGTAATTCCTTCGGCTTCAGCTTTATAATTGCGTACCATTCTATGCCGTAATATAGGTTCAGCCACAGCTTTTACATCTTCAATATCGGGTGAAAATTTACCATTAACTGCTGCATGACATTTAGCACCTAATACTAAAAATTGTGATGCTCGTGGCCCTGCACCCCAACTGATATAATTATTAATGGAAGGTGTTGCTAATTCAGTATCGGGGCGGCTTTTAGCTGCCAATTTTACGGCATACTCCAACACATTATCAGCCATAGGTATTTTCCGAATCAACTTTTGGTAATACATAATTTGTTCGCCGGTAAGCACTTTTTCAACGCTTGCCGTTTCATTATTAGTAGTACTTTTTACAACATTTAATTCATCCATAAATTTTGGATATCCTAAAGTTATATGAAACATAAATCTATCTAATTGGGCTTCGGGTAAAGGATACGTGCCTTCCTGCTCAATAGGGTTTTGAGTAGCTAATACAAAAAATGGTGCTGGTAATGCATACATTTTACCACCTACGGTTACGCATCTTTCTTGCATGGCTTCTAATAATGCTGATTGCGTTTTGGGTGGCGTTCGGTTTATTTCATCAGCCAAAATAATATTTGAAAACAATGGGCCTTCAATAAATTTAAATTTACGTGATTCATCTAATATTTCAGCGCCGGTAATATCGCTGGGCATTAAATCGGGTGTAAACTGAATTCGTTTAAAACCTAAATGCAAGGCATCGCTTATTGTTTTTACTAACAATGTTTTTGCCAAACCAGGTACACCAACTAATAAACTATGCCCATTACAAAATATTGAAATCAACACTTTTTCTACTACTTCATCTTGCCCAATAATTACTTTACCTATTTCTTTTTTTAATTGATTGAAATGTTGGTGCAATCCTTTTACTGCTTCTACATCGCTGTTGTACATTGTATTTGTGCTAATTTTTTTTAAGTTAATTTTCTTTTATCCAACCTTGCATAGTGCTGCAATTTTTATATTCATCATCAATAATAATATAATTTTTTACCGTAGTTCGGTTCATCCAATCTAACATTTTTTGCTGCTGTTTTTTATTGATTGTGGCTTGCTGAAGTTTAGCGTAATCATCATTCAAATTGGCTTTGTGAGGCATAGTTTTGGTTTTTAGCCAAACTATTCGTGTAGCATCTTTTCCATCCATTGTTTTAAAAATAACAGGTTTTGAAATTTGTCCTACCTTCATGCTATCTACCACAAAAAATAAATCGGGTTCAACTAATTGTGCATCAAGCAAACTATTGCCATCATTGGGGTTTTGAACCAAACCACCATTTGTTTTTGTAGCTTCATCAGTTGAATATTGATCAACCGCTTTTTTAAAAGTAATTGAATCAGCTATAATTTTTTTTCTGATAGTATCTAATTTCATCATGGCTACTGTTAACTCATCAATGCCCGTTTTAGGCACTAATAATATATGCTTTGCTTTTGCCTTTTCACCTTGTTTGGCTGTCATTTTTATTAGATGATAGCCGTATTGTGTTTCAACAATATCGCTTAATTCACCATCTTTTAATTTAAAAAGTGCCGATTCAAATTCAGGAACCATTTGCCCACGGGCAACTAATCCTAAATCACCACCTTTGATGGCACTACCAGGGTCTTCAGAATACAACTTTGCTTGACTATCAAAACTTACTCCACCTACAATTTTTTCTTTGATTTCCATCAGTTGTTTTTTAGCAGCCATTTTTGACTCCATACTTACTTTGGGGGCAATTATTATTTCACCAATTTCATATTCAGCATTAATATAAGGTAATGAATCAGTAGGAATATTTTCAAAATATTTTTTTACTTCCATGGGCGATACTTTTGATTCGGCCGTAATTTTTTGCTGCATCCTTTGAGCCAAAAGTTGCTCCTGTACCGCTTCTCTGAACTCTTCCTTAAATTTTAAAATAGGTTTATGGTAATATTCTTCAAATTTTTCTTTGCTGCCCACTTGGCCAATAAAATAGTTCATCCGCCTATCCAATTCATTTTCAATTTCATCATTACTTACCACCACACTATCATGGTTAGCTTGCGCCACCATCAACTTTTGTAACATCATTTGTTGGTACACATAACATCTTGAATCAGCATTTATAGTAGCACCTTGCGCTGCCATTTGATTTAACTGAGTTTGCACATCTGATTGTAACACAATTTTATTATCAACTATTCCAATAATTTTATCAGCTATTTTATTTTGAGCAAAAGCAAAATTTTTACTTAAAATAAAAATAATTACTGCAATAATATTTTTCATCATTCGTTTGTTCACCACTGTAATTAATTAGTTTTTTTTGAATATCGATTAAACGCAAAAATACATTTTGTTATTTCATTTAATTGATAATAAATAAATATTTGGAATATTTTTGCAATCAATTATGAATCAACGCTTCGGAAATCAAGGACCAATTACGCCAGCAATATTAAACCTGATTATTATTAATGTGATTTTGTTTGTTGCAAAATTAATTTTTGCTAATAATCAAATACTTCATCTTGATAAATTATTAGGGCTTTATTTTCCGCAAAACAATAATTTTAAAATTTGGCAAATTGTATCACACCTATTTATGCATGCTGATTTTATGCATTTGGCGCTAAACATGTTTTCATTATGGATGTTTGGTACTGTGCTTGAAAAAGTGTGGGGTGCAAAACGATTTTTGATATACTATTTTATCACTGGTTTAGGTGCAGCACTATGTTACATGGCTGTGCAATATTATAGCCTTTGGCAGGCTATTCAATCAGCTAATTTGTTTTTAGCACATCCGTCGGCAGCGGCTTGTACTGATTTTTTAAAAACAAATTCATTGCAATTAAGTGATGACTCTATGCAACTTTTACAACAATGGAAATTACATCCTAATGATTACAACCTACTACAAACATTCAAGCAAATGATTGCTGATTATAAACTGAATTGTATGCAGTTAGATGGTAGATTTTCAGTACCTATTATTGGTGCATCAGGCGCTGTATATGGTGTATTATTGGGTTATGGGTATCTGTTTCCTAATACCATTATTTACATGCAATTTTTTATTCCTGTAAAAGCAAAATATTTAGTTTTGATTTATGCTGGTATTGAATTGCTATCAACCTGGCAAAATGTGCCTGGTGATAATGTAGCGCATGTGGCACATTTGGGTGGTATGTTATTCGGCTTTATCCTTTTATTTTTTTGGCAAAAAACAAACAAAAACTCATTTTATTAATTGTAAAAATTAATGCGCAATAAAAAATTAAATTTTGCTGTAATTGGCTGTGGTAATATAGGTACAAGGCATTTGCATGAATTATTACAACATAAAAATGCAAATGTAATAGCGGTATGTGATATTGATGAACGCAAAAATCCATCATCAAAAATTGAAGGCGATTATCAATTCACTACATCATTTCATTCCATATTAAAAAATAAAAATATTGATATTGTAAATATTTGTACGCCACATTATTTACATGCCGCAATGAGCATTAATGCATTAAAAAGCAATAAGCATGTATTGGTTGAAAAGCCCATGTGCATTAGCTACAACGATGCAAAAAAAATGAATGCAGCAGCTACCAAATATCAAAAACAATTGGTAGTTGTAAAACAAAACAGATATAATTTTCCGGTACAAGAGGTAGATAAATTATTGGTAAAAAATAAATTAGGAAAAATTATTGAAGTGCACTGTAGCATACTTTGGAACAGAAATGATGCCTACTATTCCTCATCAGATTGGAGAGGAAAAATAGCTACCGAAGCAGGTGCATTATTTACGCAAGGCAGCCATTTTATTGATTTATTAGTACATTGGTTTGGTGCAATAAAAAGTACACATGCCATAATTTCAACCCTGAATCATTCCATCGAAATTGAAGATAGCGGAAATGCTACCGTAAAATTTACTAGCGGAACTATTGGGAAAATAAATTGGAGCAATAATGTTTTTCAAAAAAATTACGAAGGCAGTATTACAATTTTTGGTGAAAAGGGAACTGTAAAAATTGGCGGGCAATATTTAAATAAAATTGAATACTGGGATGTGTCATCTATTCAACAACCTATTCAAAAAAATGTAATAGATGCTCAAAACCAATACCAAAGCGGCTATCAAGGTAGTAGCAGCAATCATCATTTAGTATTTAATGATATCATCAATCGAATTTTATTTAATAAAAAAGTACATTTGGTACAAGGTGATGAAGCAGCAAAATCAATTGATGCTATTCAAAAAATATACAAATCAGCTAAACAATTAAACTAAACTTGCGGCCTTAAATTTTCATATATTTACATTTCTGAAAAAAGTAATTTACATATTATTTAGTGTTTATTTTTTAGCATTGGCAATAATGCCTTGTGGCGATAAAGATGGCTGTAATGAAGTGAAACAGGAACAAACTTCGCATGATGGTCATGAAAAAACAGATGAATTATGTTCCCCATTTTGTTTTTGCAATTGCTGTGCTACACACTTCATTATTAAAGATTATCATGTAGTTTTTAATGAACTACCTGAAACACAAAACTTGCCTATTGCTTTTATTGAAGCACATCACGATGGTGCTATTTCAGCTATTTGGCAACCGCCAAAAGTTTCTTGATTTTTATTTTTATCTAGTTTTATTGTAATTAAAATAGTACTCAAACTTAATGCTGGGTGCATCATCTATTCGTTTCATAAACTTTACTATAAGTTTTAAGAAAGGCTGTGGTAAATAATTAAAATTAATCTGACTTCAAAAAAAAACAAAAATCATGTTTGATAAACTCATACAATTTTCAATCAAAAATAAATTGGCGGTAGGATTGTTCACCCTTTTTTTGATTATATGGGGTATATATTCTTTTCAAAAATTACCCATTGATGCGTTGCCTGATATCACCAATAATCAAGTAACAGTATTAACTACAGCACCAACAGTGGCAGCTCAAGAGATGGAAACTTTCATCACCAATCCACTTGAATTGGCCATGTCAAACCTACCTGATGTTACTGAAATTCGCTCCATATCACGTTCAGGTTTATCGGTTATCACAGTAGTATTTGCTGATGCTATAACAACGCTAAACGCTAGGCAGTTGGTAGCTGAAAAAATTAAACAAGCCGAAGAACAAATACCTTCAGGCTTAGGAAAGCCTGAATTAGGGCCCATTACAACAGGGCTGGGTGAAATATACCAATATACATTGCATACTAAAAAAGGATTTGAAGGAAAATATTCAGCACAAGAATTAAGAACATGTCAAGATTGGATAGTTCGTCGTCAATTAGCTGGTGTGCCCGGTATTACTGAGGTTAATGCTTGGGGTGGCGAACTAAAACAATATGAAATTTCAATTGATCCTACTCTATTAAATGCTATGAATATTACACTATCAGACATATTTGAAGCTGTGCATAATGGTAATGAAAATACTGGCGGCGCATATATTGAAAAAGGCTCAAATGTAGCATTTATAAGAGGTATAGGCATGGTAAATACAATTGACGACATTGAAAAAATTGTTATTAAAACCCGTAATAATATTCCAGTTTTAATACGAGATGTAGGAACAGTGCATGTAGGCAATGCTACTAGGTTTGGCGCCATTACTCGAAATGGTGAAGGCGAAGTAGTAGCCGGAATGACCTTAATGTTGAAAGGCGAAAACTCATCCAAAGTGATTGAAGATGTAAAAAAACGAATGATTGAAATTCAAAAAACTCTTCCTGAGGGTATGGTGATTGACCCTTATATTGAACGTTCATCCCTTGTAGAACGTGCCATTGGAACTGTTGAACGCAATTTAATTGAAGGTGGATTGATTGTAATTTTTGTACTGGTTTTACTTTTAGGAAATATTAGAGCCGGATTAATTGTAGCCTCTGTAATTCCGTTGGCCATGTTGTTTGCTATCAGCATGATGCATTTATTTAATGTATCGGGTAACCTGATGAGCCTTGGCGCTATTGACTTTGGGCTGATTGTAGATGGTGCTGTAATTATTGTTGAGGCTACTATTCATCATTTAATTTCAAAAAAACGAACAGCCATTTTATCGCAAACTGAAATGGATGAAGAGGTATATCAATCGGCCACTACCATCCGTAAATCAGCCGCTTTTGGTGAAATAATTATTCTAATTGTATATCTACCCATATTAGCTTTAGTGGGTATTGAGGGTAAAATGTTTGCACCTATGGCACAAACAGTTGCTTTTGCCATTGCAGGCGCATTGCTGCTTTCACTTACTTATGTGCCTATGGTTTCAGCTTTATTTTTAAGCAAAAAAATAGTTGATAAAAAAACAATTTCTGACCGATTAATGATGGCTATTGAAAAAATATATACCCCAATAATTACAAAATCATTGCAATTAAAAGGTGTAATAATTTCATCTACAATACTATTATTTATACTTAGTGTATTTATGTTTTTAAAATTAGGAGGTGAATTTATTCCCACTTTGGAAGAGGGAGATTTTGCAATTGAGTTTGGTATGATGCAAGGTACATCACTCCAACAAATGGCTGAAACTACCACCAATGCTGAAAAAATTTTGAAATCAACTTTTCCTGAAGTGTTACAAGTAGTTACTAGAATTGGTTCGCCTGAAATTCCTACTGACCCTATGCCCATGGAACGTGCTGATATTATGGTAGCATTAAAACCAAAAAATGAATGGACAAGCGCTTCATCAAAAGAGGAAATGATGGAAAAAATGAAAACCATTTTATTGCAACATTTAGCAGGCGTTAATTTAGAAATCACACAGCCCATTCAAATGCGATTTAATGAATTGATGACAGGTGTAAGGCAGGATATAGCTGTAAAAATTTATGGGGATGATATGATTACATTAGCCGATGAGGCTGAAAAAGTTTCAAAAATAATAACCACAATTAACGGGGTTGAAAATCCGATAATTGAAAAAGTAAATGGCTTGCCTCAAATCACCGCCACTTATCGCAGAGATAAATTAGCACAGTATGGCGTAAAAGTAAGTGATGTAAATAAGGTGATATCCACTGCGTTTGCAGGCCAAAAAGCTGGAGTAATATTTGAAGGCGATAAAAAATTTGATGTAGTTGTTCGGTTCAATAAAAATTTTCGACAAAATATGGATGACCTAAGTCAGCTATATGTAATTACTGATAACGGAATTAAAATTCCACTTCACCAAATTGCAGATATTAGCTACAAGGAAGGCCCAGAGCAGATTTCGCATGATAATACTAAGCGCCGAATTGTTATTGGGTTCAATTCAAAAAATAGAGATGTGGAAAGTGTAGTAGCTGATATTCAAACTAAATTAGAAAATTATAAACTTCCTATAGGCTACTATTTTTTATACGGTGGGCAATTTCAAAATTTGAAAGAAGCCAAGCAACGCCTTTCCATAGCCGTACCCGTGGCATTATTGCTTATTTTCGTTTTATTATTTTTCACTTTTGGTTCAGTAAAACAAGCCTTACTAATTTTTACAGCCATTCCGCTTTCGGCTATTGGCGGTGTGTTGGCGCTTTATATCAGAGGCATGCCTTTTAGTATTTCGGCCGGAGTTGGCTTCATTGCACTATTTGGTGTTGCTGTGCTAAATGGTATAGTGATGATTGGATATTTCAATCAACTTAAAAAAGAAGGAGTAAATACTATTATTGATAGAGTATTGATGGGCACAAAAGTTAGATTACGGCCCGTAATATTAACCGCCTCAGTAGCGTCATTAGGATTTTTGCCCATGGCTTTATCACACGGCGCAGGTGCTGAAGTTCAAAAACCTTTAGCCACAGTAGTGATTGGTGGCCTAATTAGCGCCACATTACTTACCTTAATTGTGCTACCCATTTTATACGTTGTATTTGAAAATAGGAAAACAAAATCAATAAAATTAATCTCGTTTTTATTGATGATTGTATGTGGAATTAGTAGCAACAAAACTGAAGCACAAAATGCTGAAACTTTACATCAATGGATGGCGGAAGGATTAAAAAACAATTATTCAATTAAAGCAGTTGATGCTGAAATAAGTAGTTTAAATTATTCAAAAAAAGCAGCATCTGAAATCCCAAAAACCAATATCAGCCTACTATATGGGCAGTATAATAGTTTTGCTAATGATAATAATATTACAGTAACTCAAATCATTCCGTTTCCAACCATTTTTTCAGCAAAGGCAAAATTAAGTGATGCTATAATGCAAGGCTCAGTGCTAAAAAAACATTTTACTCAGGCTGAAATAGTGTATCAAATTAAAACCATTTATTTTCAATGGTTGAATTTGAATCAACGAAAAAAAATGCTGCAAACTAAAGATACGCTTTATACTGAATTGATGAAAGCCGCATCATTACGTTATAAAACAGGTGAAACTAACTTGTTAGAAAAATCAACAGCAACTGCACGAAGTAAAGAAATTGAAAATCAGCTTGAGCTTTTAAATAATGATGCAAAAACTTTAGCGGCGCAATTAAGGGCACTTATTGGGTTACAGCTTTCGTTTTCAGATAATTATCTTTTTGAAAAAAAGTTGGAAATTGATACTTTCCAAACCAACAAAAATCCAATTGTTTTATGGATGCAACAACAAATTATTATTGCTGAAAACAAACTTAAAATTGAAAAAAATGTATTGCTACCTGATTTTACTTTAGCTTATTTCAATCAAAGTTTGTATGGTGTGCCGTACGGTAATGATGTACATTCAGCACCAGCAAATTATAATCAGCGGTTTGTAGGATTTTCCGCCGGAATAAGCATTCCGCTTTGGTTTGCACCACAATCAGCAAAAATTAAGGCAGCTAATTTTGAAAAACAACAAGCTGAATTTAGCTATCAACAAACGCAGCAAAATGTGGCAGCTCTAATTGAAACAGCTTATGCTGATTATTCCAAAAATCAACAATCATTAAATTATTACACACAAAGCGGTTTGCCTAATGCTGCTTTGATTTCAAAGCAAAGCAAATTGGCTTTTCAGAATGGTGAAATCAATTACATGCAACATGTTTTTAATTTACAACAAAGTGATGATATCTATCAAAACTATCTTCAAACTTTATTAGCCTTCAATCAAAGCATTGCAAAGCTTGAGTTTTTATTCGGTTCAATTAAATAAATCAATACTACTATGACATCAATAATTAATAAAAAAATAAATTTTATCGCCTTCTTAAAGTCGGGAATATTATTACTGACAATAGCACTTTCATCTTGTTCAAATCAATCTAAAAATGAGCAAACAAAACAGGAGGGCAGTCAGCCCCAAGCTGCTGAAATTTCATTTACTAAAGAACAATGCAGTAATGCAAAAATTGAAATTGGAGCTATGCAAAAAAAAGGATTAAGCAATATTTTAAAAGTGAATGGAGTGTTGGATGTGCCTCCACAAAATTTAGTTTCAGTAAGTGCACCAATCAGCGGTTTTTTAAAATCAACAACCATGTTAGAAGGCCTTTATGTGCATAAAGGTGAAATAATTGCCACTATTGAACATACTGATATTGCTCAATTGCAACTAGATTTTATAGAATCAAAAAGCAAATTTGAATTAGCCGAGTTAGAATTAAATAGACAAAAAGAATTGAACAAAGCAGAAGTAAATTCATCAAAAATTTTGCAACAATCACAACATGAATTTAATATAACACAGGCTAAATACAAGGCTTTGGAGGAAAAATTACGTATTGTTGGAATTAATAAATTAGATGTTTTAAAAGGAAATATATCAGGGGTAATAAATATTCATTCGCCCATTAATGGCTATGTATCAAAGGTGAAAGTAAATGTTGGAAAAATGATTAATCAGCAAGATGTTTTATTTGAAATTGTTGACCCTGAACACTTGCATGCTGAACTTACTGTTTTTGAAAAAGATATTGTTCATATAAAAGAAGGTATGAAAGTACGATTTAGGCTGGCTAATAACCCTGAGGATGATTTGACTGCAGCAGTTTATTTAATTGGGCGTTCATTTGATGAAAGCCGAAGTGTGCGCATTCATTGCCATTTAGATAAGGAAGATAAAAATTTGCTGCCGGGCATGTATATCAATGCCATTATTGAATTGGAGGCAAAAGAAGTGAATGCAATACCCATTGATGCCGTGGTTCGTGAAAATGAAAAACAATTTATTTTTATACAAACTGATGAAAAAAATTGTGGCACACATCCAGATTGTGTTCAACATTTAATGAATTGTGCTATTGATGAAAATTGCCCTGAACACCCAGCATGTGAAGCACATGAAAAATGTATCAACAAAAAAAATTGCACTCATAAAAATTGTAGTGCACATGATAATTGTGCCGCATCATCAGCCATTACAACAGGTTATCAATATAAAATAATAGAGGTGAAAACCGGTGTAAGTGATGGTAACTATATTGAAATTATTCCATCAATACCAATAAATGATACAACTAAAATTGTAACAAAAGGTGCTTATTTTATTTTATCACAATTAAAAATGAGTGGCAAATTAGATGCATGCTGTCAGTAATTTTTTACAATAAAAAAATGTAAGCAATACCTCCTTATTATCCTAATACAGTTTCTAATATATCTGGTGATTTTAATTTACTAAAACCTGGTATATGCAACTCATAATAATCCATTAAAATTTGCAAAACACGTTTGCGTTGCAATCTATTAGTTAAGCTATCAGTATGGGTTACAAAGGATGTAAATAGTTTATAATCAGCTTGTTTGATATATTGTAAATGTGTAGGAATTTCATGCACTGTAATGCCATTTTGCAAATCAAAATATAGCCCATTTTCATCCTTTTCAACTTGAGGATAAAAGCCTAAATAACCACTAAGTGCTAACATAAAATTTAAATGAAATGAGGCTGATATTTGTACAGCAGTATCTAACCCAATCAATTGTTCAGTTACCCATTCAAATAGTTCTTGATGGTTTTCATCTTCATGAATAGCCTTGTACAACAATTCAGCTATAAAAAAAGCCATTGCATTTTTCACTACATCAAAATAAATTTGCTGATAATGTACCGCAGATTTTATTTCATTAATGCGTTCTAATTTTTTTTGTTCATGCTTATATACCACCAACTCTAAAATAGTTAAAGGCTGCAACAAGGCCAATTTGCCGCCACCTTTAGCTGTTCGTACACTATTAATTAAATACGATTGCCTGCCAAATTTTTCAGTATAAATAGTAGCCACAACGCTCGATTCACGAAACGGAATAGTTTTTAAAACAATGCCTTTGGTTTTATGCAGCACTTCAATGTAGCTTTTAGTAGGTTGTAAAGTTGACGGAATTTAATAGATTATGCAATAACCTATCGTTCATTTTTTATCTTTGTTAAAATTGATTTTCACTAAATAAATAAATACGAAGCAACGATTATTTTCGTTGAATCAACATGAATAAATTAAGCATCAAACTATCACTTTTTATTTTACTTTTCATAAACCAAACTGAATTGTTTGCTGAAGGAAAAGCAAAACTATTTGGCGTAGTAAAAAATGAAGCTGGCGCTCCCATGGATATTGTATCCATTGCACAAATAGGCTCAGCTAACGGTTTCAGAACAAGTAATAATGGTATTTATGTAATTGAGGTGCCGGCTGGTGTGCCTGTATCTTTGGCATTTTCATATATCGGGTTTGAAACTGAAATCAAAACAATTACATTACAATCGGGAGAAGAAAAACAAATGGATATTACCTTAAAATTAAAAAGCCATTATTTAAATCCGATAAAAATTCGCTCACAATGGGAACGTGTTGAAGATATGACACCCATTGACCCTAAGCAAATTGAATTAATGGTAAATGCAAGTGGTAACTTGGAGGGCATTTTACGAGCCACTGGCTTGGCCAGTTCAAGCAATGAACTAAGCTCACAATACAGTGTACGTGGTGGCAATTTTGATGAAAATGTAGTGTATGTAAATGATTTTGAAATCTATCGTCCGTTTTTAATTAGAAGTGGGCAGCAAGAAGGCTTAACCTTTGCCAACCCTGATTTGGTAAGTAATTTAAAATTTTCAGCAGGTGGTTTTCAAGCCAAATATGGCGATAAATTATCGTCCGTTTTAGATATAACTTACAACAAACCTAAAGCATTTGCAGGCAGCATTAGCACTAGTTTATTAGGGCAATCCATTTCATTACAAGGTTGTAGCCGCAATAAAAAATTTACATGGGTTACCGGCTTTCGAAATAAAACTAATCAAATACTTTTAAAAAGCCAACCTACTGAAGGTGAATACCGGCCTGTGTTTTACGACTATCAATTTTTTACAACCTATGCCTTAAGTAGTAAATTTGAACTACAAGCCATTGGTAATATTAATCAAAATAAATTCAGATTTGTACCACAATCACAAACTACATCATTTGGTTTAATCAATCAAACAGTGCGTTTAGAAGTGTTTTTTGATGGCAATGAAATTGATAAATTCAGCACGATGATGGGTGGTGTGGCAGGTATTTATAAACCCAATAAAAATGTAAAATTAAAATTAATGTCATCGGCTTTTCAATCCAACGAAAATGAAACTTTTGATATTATTGGTGCTTACCGTATTGGCGAAGTGCAAACCGATATTAGCAAACCCAATTATAACAACATTAAAAAAAGCTTAGGTGTAGGCACTTACCAAGATTTTGCACGAAATTTTTTAACAGCCAATGTTATTAATGTATCGCACCAAGGCACGTATAATTACAACAAAAATATTTTGAGCTGGGGCATTACAGCACAGCAGGAGTACATAGTTGATAAAATAAAAGAATGGCATCGGTTAGATTCAACTGGCTATTCAATACCTTATTCCGATTCATTAGTAAATATTTATTCGTATGTAAAAACAAATGTAACATTGCCTTCAAACCGCATCAATGGCTACATTCAAAACGCTTTTAATTTTTCAGACACATCGCATTATAAATTGATTGCAGGTATTAGGTTTAATTACTGGGATATAAATAAAGAGCTTGTAGTAAGCCCACGAGCACAATTTACTTATTTGCCTGATTGGAAAAGTGATGTTATATTTAGATTAGGAACTGGGCTTTATAGTCAACCACCGTTCTATCGTGAAATACGTGATTTAAACGGGCAAATAAATTTGCAAGTAAAGGCACAAAAATCATATCACTTGGTGGTTGGTAGCGATTATAATATTAAATTTTGGAAGCGCAATTTTACCTTTACATCTGAAGCTTATTATAAATATTTATGGAACGTAGTGCCTTATGAAGTGGATAATGTACGTGTAAAATATTTTGGTAGAAACGCCGCCATTGCTTATTCAACGGGCATTGATTTAAGATTACATGGTGAGTTTGTGAAAGATGCCGAATCGTGGGTGAGCCTATCATACTTAAATACAAAAGAGAATTTGAAAGATGATTATATTACAGCCAAACTCAATCAAAATCATCAAGTAATTGATTCAAGATTAGGCTCAGATGAACAAAATAAAACAATAATTGGCGATACTACTATTTACCCAGGTTGGATTAGGCGACCATCTGACCAACGCATTAATGCAAGCATTTATTTTAGCGATTATTTACCTAAACATCCCAACTATCAAGTGCATTTAAATTTATTATTTGGCAGTGGCTTACCATTTGGGCCTCCTGATAAAAATAGATATAAAGATACCTTGAACATACCGCCCTATCGCCGTGTTGATGTAGGATTTTCGGCACAATTATTAGATGGTAAAAAAGATAAATACAAACACAAAAAAATTAAAAACATTAAAAGCATTTGGGCAAGTTTAGAAATTTTTAATTTGCTTGGTGTAAGCAATACGGTTAGTTATCAATGGATAAAAGATATTTACAACACCACTTATGCAGTGCCCAATTACCTTACTGCAAGGCGGTTTAATGTAAAAATTACTTGCAAATTTTAAACAACTTTAGTTTTCAATCATAAAACGGATAATTAAAATATTAGCAATAACAATTGTAACACTTGTTGTAACAAGCGCCGCTATTGCCTTTTGGATAAGCTTACCTTCAACGCAATCGTGGTTGATTCAAAAAACAACCACCTATCTATCCAATAAATTACATACTGAAGTTAGTATTGAAAAAGTAGATGCTAATCTGTTTCAAAAATTAGTTTTAGAAAATGTATTAATCCGTGATAAAAAAAACGATACACTACTTTTTGCTCATCTTATCAAACTGAATTTAAGTGATGTAATGATGATAGATAAAAAATGTACACTACATCATATAGGCTTGCAAAATGTACAAGTAAATATTAAAAAAACTTCTACCGATTCAGTGTTCAATTATCAATTTATTATTGATGCATTAAGCGGCAAAAATCAAAGTTCAAGCAATAGTAATTTACAATTAAAATTGCATAAAATAAACCTTGAAAACATTGCGGTAAATTATAATGATGCCGATGAAGAGGTTTTAAATACAAGCTTACAGCAATTAGCAATTGATGTTGATCAGCTAAATCTTAACAAAAAAACAATAACAGTAAAATCAATTTACATCAATACACCACATGTTGATTACGCTTTAAATTCAATATTAATTGGCAATAAAAAATCAATAGTAAAGGTTGATTCAGCCATTATTGATTCAACAAAAAAAATATGGACTGTAAAAGTTGAAAGCATAAAAATTGAAAATGGTGGTTTTAATTATTGTGTAAAAACCAACGATACAAGTAATTACAACAACAATAAAATCAATCCTAATAATTTGCAAATTTCAAATATTAATGCTGAAGCAAATGATATTTTATTAAGTAAAAATAATTATGCGGCCGAGCTTACACAGCTTGAAATGATAGGCCAATCGGGGCTTACCATCAAGTCAGCACATGGTAAAGCATCATTTAAAAACAAAGATTTGGCGATAAAAAATTTATTTATTCAAACGGCTTTTAGTAAAATTGAACAAAACATTGAGGTGCATTTACCTAATGATAAAATCATTAAACCTGAAAATATTAAATTTTCAGCCGAAGTAAAAAGCAGCCTAATTCATCCCACTGATGTACAACATTTTATTGAAATTCCTAATTGGGTGCAGCCTATTTCATTAATAGGAAAAGTATCAGGTAAGCTAGGAAAAATAAAAAGTAAAAATGTTGAACTTAGCATGGGTAATAATTTTTTTAAAGGAAATTTTAATTTAGATGGATTGCCCGATTTACAAAATACATTTATTGATTTTACTGTAAATGAGTTTAGCAGCACCGGCAATGATGTGCTTAAAATGTTGCCTGCAACACAGCATCCTGAGCTATTACAACGATTAGGTACACTATTTTTTCAAGGAAATTTTAGTGGCTTTTTAAAAGATTTTGTAGCACAAGGAAATTTAAAAACTTCCTTAGGTGATATTTCATCGGATGTAAATATGAAAATATCAAACGACCTTAAAATAAGCTATACAGGCTCAGTTGAAACCAAATCGTTTAATTTAGGTGAGCTCATAAATGATAAAGAGGCGGTAGGCAAAATAGCATTAACTGCCAATATTAATGGTAAGCGTTGGTTAAATGATAACCCTGAAGCATTGATAAAAGGTAGTTTGCAGCAATTTGAATATAACCATTATACCTATAGCAATGTTGAATTGAATGGTACAATTAAGCAAAAGCAATTTGTAGGAAATATTATTTCGGCTGACCCCAATGTGGCATTTAACTTTAATGGATTAATAAATTTTTATGATAGCATTCCTACTTTTAAATTTAATGCCGCCATTAAAAATATTGATTTTCAAAAATTAAATTTTTCAAAAAACAACTTTTCA
The DNA here is from genome assembly GCA_041165265.1 of Bacteroidota bacterium. Lineage (GTDB taxonomy): Bacteria > Bacteroidota > Bacteroidia > Chitinophagales > CAIODY01 > CAIODY01. The sequence continues at coordinate 36,082 of JBEANU010000082.1, forward strand.
ATCACCCAAGCCAATATTAATATTGATGCCAACGGAAACACAATTGATAATTTTGAAGGTAAACTTTTCTTGAAAAATTTGGGATTTAAAATCAATCAAAAAACGCATACTATCCAATCATTTTCAGCAACATCAACGAATCAAAATTTACAAAAAAAATTAGTTGTTAAATCAGATTTTTTAAATGCAAATGTTGAAGGTAAATTTAATTATGCCTATTTGCCATCCGCCTTCAAAGTATATCTACACCAGTATTTTCCGGCTTATATTCAATTACAAAATGAAGATACATCAAACAATGCTGAACAAAAATTTGCGTTTGATGGAGTACTGATTGACAACAACAATTTATTATCCATATTGGCACCAGGCATCACATTAAATGGTAAAAATCAATTTAAAGGAATGATGGATACCAAGGCCAACAAAGCAATATTATATGCATCAATCAATCAATTAAATATTGAGGATAAAAAAATTACTCCTTTAGTAATAAATGTTGAAAGCAATTCACAAAAACTATTTGCCACTATTAGTTGCAATAGCGTTCAACTTAGTGATAGCTTAACTATTCATGATTCAAAAATTAGCTTATTGGCAACCCATGATAGCCTGCTTTTTAATTATAAAATGGCAGGTAACAAAAATATTTTATCATTAGATGTAAATGGGCTAACCTTGATGAACAAAGGGAAAATTACTACTCATTTTTTTGAATCAAGTTGTTTTATCAAAGGTTATAAATGGTTGCTGAACACCGATAATGAAATTATCTATCAAAATAGTTGCTTCACTTTTAATCATGTTGAAATTACAAATGAGCAGCAAAAAATAATTGTAAATTCAAACCCTGATGATGATGTTAAAGATAATGCATCCATTCAATTACAAAATATAAATATTGCTGAAATAGCTGATATTGCTGGCATTACTGATGCTCAAATAATGGGAACTTTAAATGCAAACACCACCATCAAAAATTATTTTAGCCAACCAATTATCGAAAGTAAAGTTGATTTACATCATTGTTTTATTGGTAATGATACCTTAGGAAATATCACCGGCATTTTAAAATTTGATACAAAAAAGAAAATAATTTTTACTGATGTTGATGTGCAGCAAGGCATAAATAATATGCAACTTGCTGGCAACTATAAGCTTACTGATTCCACCAATAATTTAGATTATCAGCTAGTATTTAATCACTTCAATTTAAAAACGGTTGAGCCATTAATAAATAATATTTTATCTAAAAAACAGGGTAACCTAACCGGCACAGCAGCATTAACAGGTACTTTGAAAAAGCCAACATTAGCAGCTGATGTAACTTTATATAATGGTGGGCTTACTGTAAATTACATTAATGCCCATTACAATTTTGAAACAGTTCATGCTGTTTGCAAAAACAATATCATTCAGTTTGATAAATTTATTTTAACAGATTCATTTAAAAACAAAGGCGAATTTATTGGCTCAATTAATTTAAATAATATGCATGCTGTTACTTTAGATATGCACGTAACTACCAAAAAATTATTAGTAAATAATACCACAATTGAGCAAAATGAATTATTTTTTGGAAAAGCATTTGCCTCTGGAAGCATTGATTTAACAGGCGTTACATACAATTTAACCATTGCAGCAAAAGCTAAAACTTTAAAAGGTACACAACTATATATTCCTATTACAGATGATAGAGATTTAAAAAAACACGATTTTATTCAATTTGTAAATCATGATATAAATACTACATCAAAACAAAAAAAATATGTGGCCGATTTAGATGGCATTACCCTAAAATTTGATATTGATGCACTGCCCGAAGCTGAAATAAATATTTTAATGGATTTGGTAGCTGGTGATTACATCAAAGGGTATGGTAATGGTACTATTAAAATTGATTTTAGCTCAAACACAGCATTTTCAATGCTTGGCAGCTATACCATGGATAGGGGCGAATATCACTTTACACTATTTAATTTCCCTAAAGATTTTAATATTAATAGTGGTAGTGCCATTACCTGGAATGGTGATGCATACAATGGTGTGTTAGATGTACAAGGAACTTATGTAGCACGAACTTCATTTTATGAATTAGTAAAAGATTTATTAGCCACCGATGCCGACTTTACAGCTGCCCGTGTTCGGTTGCCATTTTTAGTGAAAACTGATTTAAAAGGTTCATTAAAAAAACCGGATGTTGCTTTTGATATCACATCTGCAAATACAAATTCAACAGCTATTGATTTTAAATTTTTACAGCGCTTACAAGCCATTAAAGCCGATCAAAATGAATTGAACAACCAAGTATTTGCGCTAATAGCTATGAATAATTTTATTGCGCCGCAAAATATTAGTGGCTTTGATAATCCGTTGGCATACAATTCAACCTACAAACAATCGGGCTCTGAATTGGTATCATCGCAAGTAAGCCGATTGCTAAACAATGCATTTTACCGAATCACAAAAGATGACAAAACACAATTAAATTTTAATTATAGATTATACGATCAAGGCATAGATGCACGTAATTTTTCGCAGTTCAATTTTAATTTATCTCGTAAATTTTTTAATGAAAGATTAAATATTGAGGCAGGCGGAATTTATGATTATGGGTCAGTAAACACTACCAACAACAATGGTTTTATTGGTGATTTTTTAATTGAATATAATTTAACACCTGATGGCCGAATCAGAATTAAAGGTTTTAGAAAAACAGAATATGATATATTAAATGAGCGAAATAGAAACAGAACAGGCTTAGGATTGGCCTACAAACGTGAGTTTAACAGCTTATCTGAGTTTTTTATTAAATCTAAAAAAAGTAAAATTCCTATCTGGAAACCAAAATTGTAATTTATCCTAACAACTCTTTTTTCACAGTTGTTAAAATATCTAACACCATTTCTTTGGTAGGTGCTTCGGCGTAAATGCGCAATAGTGGCTCAGTTCCACTTGGACGAATCATCACCCAACTTTCATCAGCCATGTGATATTTATAGCCATCAATATCTTCCACTCTTTCTATTTTATACTTTCCAAATGCTGAATATTTTCCTGCTTTGCAGTTGGCGATAATTTCTTGTTTCAATGATTCAGCTAAATGCAAATCGTTTCGTTCAAAAACAAATTTGCCTACAACAGCATAAATATCATCCACTAATTGAGTTAATGTTTTACCTGTTTTAGTCATTAAATCTAACAATAATAAGCCATCCCAAATGCCATCACGTTCAGGTATGTGACCTTTAACCGCAATACCACCGCTTTCTTCGCCACCCACCAACACATCATCCGTCATCATTATTTCGGCAATATATTTAAACCCAATTTTGGTTACTTGATGTGGTATGCCATATATATTGCACATCTTTTTAATTTTATCAGAAGCCGAAAAAGCTACCACCACTTTACCGCTCATGCCTTTAAATTGCGAAGCATAATAAATCAACAATAATAAAATATGATGGGCATCTAAAAAATTACCATTTTCATCATACATCGCTATTCTATCTGCATCGCCATCTGTCACCAAACCTGCTGAAATTTTTCCTTTATTTTCTTTAATGAATTTTTGAAATTCCAAAGTATTTCTTTCTAACGGCTCAGGCGCTTGCCCCATAAAACCTGGGTTAGTGGTGCAATGCATCAATTGCGCATTGGGTAATAATCGTGGTAAAATTTGTTGACCAGCACCATACATGGCATCATACGCCAACACATTTTTTTCAGCAATTGCTTTTAAATCAAATGTTTTTTTAACGTGGTTTTCATACATTAATTCCATATCAATATATTCCAACAAACCGTTGCTTTCCATTTCTTGAATAGTGATAGAAGGCATAGTAACCGAATCAGGAATCATGGTTTCAACCTTCGTGATTTCACTTGGTGCAGCTGGTCCGCCAAATCCATCTTTTAATTTATAACCGTTATAAGTTGGCGGATTATGACTTGCTGTAATTACTACACCAGCCGTAGCTTTTAATTCAACAGTTGCTAACGAAACCATTGGCGTAGTTACAAAACCTTTATGCGTATAAACTTTTACGCCCATGCTGCCAAAAATTTTTGTAGCTGTTTCCACAAACAAACTTCCACCAAAACGGCAATCATGACCAATTACAACGCTTGGTGTAGCGGTACGATTCAACAACCATTGTGCAGTAGCTACACTCACTCGGGCTACATTTTCAACGGTGAAATCATCGGCAATTATTGCTCTCCAACCATCGGTACCAAATTTTATTTGTGTCATGATTTTGTTTTTATTTTAAAAAATTGTGTGGCGAAATTAATTTACTATTTCTGATTTTGTGTTGGTTTTAAATGAATTAATTTTATTCTCAACAAAAAATCATTTTAGGAATACTTTATAAGTAATATTAAATTTCATTTATTACCTCAAATCCTTTGTAGCTGCCAGTTATAGCTAAACCATAAATGGTTTTAGCAACTTTTTTTTGTCTTATTTTTTCTGCAATTTCATTTATAGTTGCTCCTGACCCTACCGCATCATCAATTATTAACACAGTTTTAAATTTTTGTTTCTCAGTAACTACAAAACTATTTTGTGCATTACTTATACGTTCATGTAATTTTGAAAGTGCCTTTTGCGGTATTGCAATTTCACCAGTTATTTTTTTTATTCCTATTAATGGAATGTTCAGCTGTAAATGAGTTTGTAAAAAAAGCATTATTTGTAACTCTCTTTTTATTGTTGGTGGTACAAATAATACAGCATTAATTTTATTCATCTTAATGAAATTTTCTACTCTGCTTTTAATCTCTGAAACTATGATTGACATTAGTTTTTTATTTTGTCCTTGCTTTGCAAAGTGCATTAAAGTTCCTAATCTGGTTTTTCCAAATCTTTCAATAGCATAAAAATCTAAATAAAACAGTTTGTCAATACCTATTTTTTCATATCCTTTTGTATCTGCTAATTTTTGAGTTCCTTCTATTAAATGGTTAACATTGTAGAAAGCCAAATACTTTTTTCGAGTTGTAATAAATTCTGTTAATGTTTTTTCGATTGGCAGCTTTTGTTTATCACACCAATACTTAAACGCTGGCATTCCTTCAAGTTTTATTCCTGTTTCAGTAATCAACAAAAAATGCTGGAGCAAAAATTCACTTTGCTCTTCTTGAACGCTAAAATTGATTTCAATATCTTTTTTTTGACTATTTAATTTATAATAAGTGTGTGGGGCTTTACCCAATTTAATA